>NZ_NDIM01000113.1:0-12716 GCF_002241375.1 Vibrio sp. V19_P1S1T109
GACCGGTAGTAACAAGTGGTAAGCAGCAAATCGGCAGTCTTGTTGTGCCTTTAGAGAACCGAACGAATAGCCCGCAAACTTTTGTTGTTGATCTCGCTTATGACGCTAACAAATCATGGAGCCATACTCGCTCATCGAGCACTTCTGTTGGATTTAAAATTGGTACCACTACGGGCTTTTCGGTGTCATCTGAAGGTAGTGTAGGATTTCCTGGGATCGCTGGTGCTAGTGTGACAAGAACAATGAGTTTTTCATTTACAGCAGAAACTAGCATGGACAATACAGCAAGTTGGTCTGACGTGGTAGGAGGTTCAGAAAGCACAAGAGTGACAGTTCAAGGCCGACCAGTTTTAGAACCAATAAGTTCTGGTTTGGCCGTGTTAGAGCTCTATACGGCGGACATGACTTTTCCATATAGGGCTAATGTCGACATGTCTTACGAGTTAGAGTTTGATGGCCCGATTCGTCCTTTTACCAACCCTATGCTTAGTGCAGAATCACACCGTCGGCATTTACAGCATAGTTTCTTGATTGGTCGCATGGATAAACATCGGGAGAAAAGCCTGGACTATTTGTATGACCACCGTGACATTCCAGGAATTAACACGCTTTGGGATTGGAATAAGATGAGCCGTATGTATGGCCAAGAGACCTTGCTCAACCGACTTGGTAAAGTCGAGCAACCTAAGCACAGTATGATCAAAGGTGTAATAATCTATGAAGAATCGTTTGCAGGCAAAATTGAGTTGAGGGATCAGAAGCCATTATCCGGTAATACACGTGCGATGAGTGCAATGTCGCGTTCCGCGGTATCATCAGCACCTGCCGATTATTCGGAAACGGAACGTGCGATTGAGCAGCAGTTGGAATCGTACGGTTTTAACAACGTCCAAGCCACGGTGCGTTTAGCTGATGATGTTCCCGCTAACTAGATTACAATGATAATTTGTATAGTCCGCGATGAGGTTATCGGTAGTTGTTAACCTCATCGCTTCAACCAGTAATAAGGAAGATTTCAATGATGACGATTAGCCATGTTAACAGTTTTAATGCAATCGGGTTTTGTGTTCGTACCACTAATCAAGATGAAACGAGCCCGTCTAAGGCTAAAATCAGCAAATTATGGGAGAAGTTTTATACACAAGCGGCTCCTAAACTCACTGAATCTTCGAAAGTGTTCGGTGTATATACAAACTATGAATCGGATCATACGGGAGCGTTTGATGTTATTGCTTGCGCGGATACTTTATCGATGAGTATGTTGCCTGGCTCGGTAGATACACATATCGCTTCATCTAAATATCTTGTCTTTAATGCAGTGGGGCAGTTTCCTCAAGTTGTGTATCAATTATGGGCTGAAATTTGGGCTTATTTCAGTTCGCAAGGCTGCAGCCACGACAGAGCTTTTACCACAGACTTTGAATTTTATAAAAACGCTTCGGAAGTTGAAATTTATATCGCAATAAAATAATTACAAATTAAACAGTGAAGGATTATACACATTACTCGGCCATTTCCGATCACTACTTGCTGCTTCGCAACCGTTTTGACGTCTAATCGGCAGTAACTGCATTGGATAAGATAAAGAGATATTATTCAAATCGGAATTTTTACTGGTAAAGTACCACCAGTGACGTCATTCGGTGGACCAATCGAAGTGGCGTAATTCCGTCATTAGCTCAACGAAACGCCAGCAAACATGCTGGCGTTTTGTTACTTGGATGTAACGCGCCGATGTGGCCGTCACTGGGGCTGGTGGATGCCATGCGTGTTTCGGACGATGTCGAGCGTTCGCCACAGCGCTTTGAACAAATCGCTAAAGAGACTTTTTATCGCAGTTGGCAGCACCGCAAGTTATGGCAAATTGATCCTGATTGCGCAACACTGACGTCGCTTGCGAATCAATCGACCGATCGCATCAGCTATGAATTTCATCGCAATGTATTGCTTGCGTGTGGTGGCTTATTGCTTTCAGGTGATCCACTCCCAGAATTGACCTCTTTTGCTAAGCAGAGCCTAAATAAGTTAATGATTAGGCGCAAACACAACCAAGATGCGGCTAAGCCAACTTCATTGGCTCTCAATCACCTATTTTTAAAGTTAACAGAACGCAATGATCTGCACTGCTTATTCAATTACCAAGGTGAGGCGTGTGACTATACCTTAACAGCGAGCCAGCCAGTGGATTGGTATGACTACTGGACAGGAGATAAGCTTTCGCCAGAGCCAGTCAAAGTATTTGAAGTCTCCTTGGCAAGTGGCTTAACCAGCCGAGCAGTGATTACCTCTTGTTAGTGGAGTGCCCTTGTTAACAGAGTGCTCTTGTTAAGAGTGCTCAGGTTAACTGAATGATTCGGGGTAGCGGAATGCTGCGCTAAATTAGCCATAATTTCTTAACCACAAGCCATGACAAATTCTGAAAATCAGGTAAAGTATCGGCCTTTGTGAGCAATCTCGCCTATCACCTTCGATAGGCCATCAAATAGCATTAAAATAGGAAGAAAGATGATTTTCGTTGTCGGTCATAAAAACCCAGATAGTGATAGCATTTGTGGTGCATTAGTTGCTGCTGAATTACTTAAAGCACGTGGTTTAGAAGCAACGCCTGTTCGTCAGGGTGAAATTAACCGTGAAACTCAACACATTCTTGCAACAGCCGGTGTTGATCAACCTGAACTTCGCACTAGCGTCGCGGGCGAAAAAGTATGGCTTGTGGACTATACCGATCTTGCGCAAGCACCTGATGACATCAACCAAGCGGAAATTCTCGGTATTGTTGACCATCATCGCCTAGGCGACGTAATGACAGTGAATCCGCTAGAAGCGTGGATTTGGCCAGTCGGCTGTACCTGTACTATCTTGTTCAACCTATTCAAGATGGAAAATGCGCCAATCACACGTCCTTTAGCCATATTGATGATGTCTGCGATTTTGTCTGACACAGTCGGTTTTGCGTCTCCAACGTGCACACCAAAAGATAAAGAAGCTGTGCTGGCACTGGCTGAAATTGCTGAGGTTGAAGACCTTGATGCCTTTATTAAAGCGCTTTTGATTGCGAAAACAGACATTGAAGGTTTATCTGCCGCTCAACTTGTTGAGAAAGATTTGAAAGCTTATCCATTCAACGGCCGTGATGTGGTGGTTGGTCAAGTGGAATTGGCAACGCTTGAACAAGTTGATGGCATGATTGACGCCATTCAAGCAGACCTAGTTCGTCGCTGCGAAGAGGAAGGCCTTGCGTTTGCCGCCGTGATGTTGACCGACATTACCACCGCGCAGACCCGTCTTCTTTATACTGGTGAATGGGCTGAAAAACTGGCCAAACACGAACAAAATGGCATGTTGATGATGGAAAATACCTTAAGCCGTAAGAAACAAGGTTGGCCTTGGCTGCAAGCTGAATTGGCTTAATCCTTTTTATCATCTTATTGTTTAAGATTCTAAATTTAACGCCTGCAGTGCTACACTGTAGGCGTTTTTATATTCCCCAACTTTCGCATGGAGCCGGGCTATGGCAGACGCATTAACCACAGAACAGATAGAAACAATCAATCGCTATAATGAAGAAGAACGTTTTAAATACTGCATTAAAGCCATTGTTGCAAACCGTGAAGTTTGGATACTAAAAGATGAGCACGGTTGTGTCATGCTCAACACAGAAGAAGATGATTGTGTTCCTGTGTGGCCTAACCAAGAGTTTGCCAAGGCATGGGCAACAGGCGAGTGGCAAGCGTGTGAAGCGGAAGCGATCTCTTTGAACAAATGGCACAGCCGTTGGACTTCGGGCCTAGAAGAAGATGAACTGTCGGTGGTAGTGTTCCCCAATGAGAATGAAGAAGGCGTTGTGTTATTTCCCGACGAGTTCGATTTTGAATTGAAAAAGCAAGCCAGTAAAACTCGCTAACTCAAAGAGCTTCTGATAGAAGCTCTTTTTCTAGCTAAATTAGTAACAGTGCGGGAAAGATTTGCAATTAAATATCAGTAACTTATTACTTGCGTGATGTTGTGACCAATACCGTGGCTGCACTACATACGATAAGCACAATACCTAAGTTTTGAACCTCGCCAACTAGAGCTAATCCGCCACCAATCAATAAGTAATACAGAAGTCCAAATAGAGCACCAGCACTACCCGATTGTTGTTTATAGTCAACCAAAGCGACACTCAGCACATTTGGGATCGCAATACCAAAAGACATCACCACTAACATCATTGGTGCTAAAAACCAAATAGAGCCCTGCATGGCATAAACCCCGATAGCACCAATAGTTAACAGCATAGCGGATACCCATAAAAGAGAACGTTGCGACACTTGTTTCGAAAGTAGAGTTTTGTTTAAGTAACTGCCTAGTAACGTCCCAAGCCCTAATACAACCCCACTGTAACCAAATTGGGCAGAGCTAAAACCTAACGCTTCAAAAGTAAAAGCGCCAAGCTGGTAATAAGAGAACAGTGCAATGTTGTATAGCGCAACCAATAAAGCCGAAAACCAGATGTGCGAATCTTTCAACATTCGAAGACTTAAGCTACCTAGTTGTAGAGACTGACTTTCTTTTTGAGTTTCAGGAAGCTTAATCAGGTTGTACAAAAATAGCATTATCGCCATAACAAATAGCGCCAAGAACACACAATGATGACCACCAATAGACGTTAGCTGACCACCTAGTAGCATTCCTAACACAGGGCTAATTGATATCCCCATTCCCATTAGGCTAAAGACCTTGCCTAACTCTTCGCCACTGAACGCATCGCGAAGCATGGTCTGTGTCACAACTGAACCAACAGCGATTCCCAATGCGCTAAATGCGCGTGCGACCATGATGATGCTAAAGCTTTCAGTTTGCATAGCCACCAAAGAAGCGCAGCCGTATATAAATAGGCCAATAATCATGGTTGGGCGTCTGCCAAATTTGTCTGCCAGTATTCCCCAAACAAGAACACCAATAGCAAAAGCTAAAAAATAAACGGACAGCGTTTGAGCTGCTTGGGCGTCGTTTACCGAAAATGATTGGGCAATAGAACCTAAAGCAGGGCTGTAAATGGTTTCCACGATTTGCGGAAACATCAACATGACAACCATCAGCCATAAAGAAGGTTTTGTATTCATCTTGTGTCCTCATCAATGAACTTGGCGCACAGTATAAATGAGGCTATTCTTTATCTATTAACAACATTAATACCAGAAACAACAAGATTCGGACAAATGGCGATTATTGATGAACAAACCCAATTCGATGCTGATAAATTAACAGCTTGCGTTGTAGGGATAGCAGCCGACATCGGTAAACACGACTCGGGAATGCATCAACATAAAAAAGGCCAACTTCTCTATGCGCCTCAAGGATGCATCAGCTTTGCTTTAGATAACTCAATCTGTATTTTACCACCGACAAAAGCAGTTTGGATTCCACCATACATCCAACATCGAGCGATGATGACGAACGTGGTAGCTTATCGATCGCTATACTTCGATTGTGCAGTTTTTGAATGTCCAAATAACATGATTATGATAGAAGTTGATGCTTTGCTAAAGGCACTCATTGATAAGATGGCATTGTGGGCATGGGATAAACCTGAAAATGAAATGCAAAAAACGACGGCTCTTTTTTGGGAGGAATTTTATGCGGCTAAACGTCATTCTTTCCAATTACCCTTACCGTTAGATCGTCGGTTTAAAAAATTCTGCCAACAAGTGATGCAAGAATCTTTTTTGGTGCCGCCTCTTACCACCATCGCACATTCTATAGGTGCAAGTACCAAAACGATCACAAGGCTATTCAAAGCAGAAACAGGAATGTCCTATCAAGACTGGAGGCAGCAATGGCGCTTGTTAAAGGCGATTGAGTTGCTGTCTAAAGAAATACAAGTTAGCGAGGTCTCTCATTTGCTAGGCTTTTCTTCTGATAGTGCGTTTATTGCTTTTTTTAAGAAACAAACAGGACAAACACCTCTCAGTTTTATGAAAAGCAGTAGAAGTAGATTGAATTAAACTAATCAAGTAGTCAGGTTATTGGTATTACGAAAAGACAAGCCAAATAGTGATTTACTGAAATGGGAACTCAATTTCCTCAAGAAGGTTTAGGGTAAAACTATTTTAGCAACCCGCATCTATCATCATAAATGAAATACTCTCAACACTAACGAAACTAATTCCCTCCCCTTTTAGGGGAGGGTTAGGGTGGGGTGCTTTTTAGTTACTGAACCCTGTACACCCCCTCCTAACCTCCCCCTAAAAGGGGGAGGAACAGTACAATATCGACGATATTGTCTTCTGATATTAAATACAGAGCGGCTATTTAAAGCTGGGCGCTTTGTTGAAGTGGCTCTCAATCATTCTTTGAGTGATGGGATGAGTTGGATTAGACAATACTTCTTGTGTGTCACCCGATTCGACTACTTCGCCTTCGTGCATCACCATAATTTTGTCTGTAATGTGTTTTACAATACCAAGGTGTTGAGATACATACACAAACGAGACACCCATCTCTTCTTGCAGTTCTAGAAACAAGTTAATCATCTGTGATCGCATTGCCATGTCTAACCCGTTTAATGCTTCATCAGCCACAATGATCGACGGTTGTAGAATCAGTGCTCGTGCCAAGCAAATCCGCTGTTTTTGCCCGGTGGCGAGCATTTGCGGGTAGAAGTAGGCGTGCTCTGGCAATAACCCAACGCGCAATAGCGTATCTTTCACGCGCTTCATGCGAGCTTCAGGTGGCATATTGGTGTTTCTTTTGAGCGGCCCTTCTAGAATACGACCAATTTGAATTCTTGGGTTCAGCGATGTGTTCGGATCTTGAAAAATCATTCGAATCAGCTTACAGCGCGTGGAGTAATCCTTGTGTTCCAATAACTCTCCATTAACGCGTATCTCGCCAGCAGAGGGTTCAACCATCCCTGCAAGCATTCGTGCCAATGTCGATTTACCAGAACCATTTTGGCCAATAAAACCAATGGTTTGTCCAGCTTCTAACGTAAAGCTGACCGGTTTGACCGCATGCTGAATTTTCTTGCGAAACAGACCTGAACGAGTAATGAAATCTTTAGTTAACCCGTTCACTTCTAATAATGATGCACTCATGACTGTTGCTCCATATTGAGAGGGAAATGACAGGCAAACTTATGATTTTTAATACGTTGTGGATACGGTATTTCAACGCATTGGCGCTGAGCATAGGGGCAGCGAGGCCCCAATCTGCAACCAATCGGTAAATGTTGCAAGGGTGGAATGGAACCCGGTAAGGATTGCAATTTTTCTTTATGCGGGATCCAATCACTAAAATCAGGCATCGCTTTCAGTAGTGCAGCCGTATAAGGGTGTTTGGGTTCACTCAATATTTTCTGGGTATCGGCTGACTCAACAGACTGACCGCAGTACATCACTGTAATACGGTTAGCCCATTGGGTAATGGTGGTTAAGTCGTGGCCAATCAATAGAATCGTGGTGTTATTGACCTGATTCATCCGGCTTAGCAGGCGCAATATCTGTGATTGGGTAATGGGGTCCAAATCGTTCGTTGGTTCATCAGCAATCAAAATTTTTGGTTTGGTTGCGATAGCCATCGCAATCATTACCTTTTGGCATTCACCATCAGTTAGCTCATAGGGGTAGCTACTCATGATGCGAGCGTGCTCTTTGATTCCTACTTTATGTAAAAGGGCAATGGCTTGTTTTTTACGCCATGTAAAACGCTGCCACCATTTGCCTTCAAATGTGCGTGATGGAATTGATTCAATCAGCTGTTTTCCCACTTCATCTGAAGGGTCTAAGCAGGTTGACGGTTCTTGAAAAATCATCGCGATGTCGCGGGCAATCACTCGCCGGCGTTCGCGCGGCGTCAGCTGAAGTAGATCAATGTTACCTAAGCGCATGCGGTCGGCGGTGATGGTCCAATTATCTTTGCATATTCCTACGATGGCTTTAGCCACCAAGCTTTTTCCTGATCCGGATTCTCCCACCAACCCGCGAATTTCGCCTTCGTTCATGGTTAAGCTCATGCGATCGACTGCTTTTACCATGCCTTGTGGCGTATCAATTTCGATGGTGAGATGGCGAATATCTAATAATGGCATTATTCCACCCCTGCATTCAGAGCTTGTCGTACACCTTCACCGACTAAGTTGATGATGATCACCGTAAACATAATCGCTAAACCGGGGAGAGTGACTGTCCACGGTGCGAGGTAAATCAGCTCAACTGAATCACCTAAGATGGTGCCCCATTCGGTGCTTGGTGCTTGAGCACCCAAACCAAGAAAGCCCAAAGCGGTGATGTCTAAGATGGCAATGGATAACGCGAGTGTTATTTCGTTGGCGATGACAGCAAGGACATTGGGTAAAATGGAGTTCCACAACAGATAAAAGTCATTGGCACCATCTAAACGTGCGGCGAGGATATAGTCTTTTTCTACTTCGTTGTGTACGGCAATATACACCGAACGAACAAAGCGAGGGATGAGTGCCAAACCAATCGCAAGCAAAATATTGAACTCGCCAAAACCGAGCAGTGCCACAAAAATAATGGCAAGCAGTAACGATGGAATCGACATGACCGTGTCGAGTAAGTGGTTCAATGTACTGGACAATAATCCTTTGGTCATGCCTGCCATAATGCCGATAAAACAGCCGATCACAGCCGCGATAGCGGTGATTAAAATAGCGGCAGCGAAGGTGTATTGGGTACCATCAATCAACCGTGACAAGATATCTCGGCCTAAATCGTCGGTACCTAAGAAAAATTCGACAGTACCCGCAGGATCCCAAGAAGGCGGTATTAATAGGTTGCTCGTTTGCAACTGCGGATCATGAGGGGCTATCCAAGGAGAGGTGAGGGTAATCAACACAATGAGTCCTAAGCACCACAAGCCAAACATCGCCAAACTGTTATTGCGATAGCTGCGCCAAAACCGCTCAAACTGAGTTGGAATATGCTCTTCCTGATAAATGTTATTTGTTAGCATACCATTCCTTTCTTACCAGCGGGTTAACCATAGCGCCAATCAAATCAGACAGAATGTTTGCTGTGAGAACGAGCGTACCAACTACGATCACGCCGGCTTGAATGGAGACATAATCTTGGTTAGATAAGGCATCGAGCAGCCAACGGCCAATTCCTGGCCAGTTGAAGATGGACTCAGTAATAATTGCCAACGTTAACATACTTGATAGCTGAACCCCGAATTTAGGAATAATCGGTGGAATTGCATTTCTCAGCACATGAGCAGTCACAATTTCGTAGTGACTTAAGCCCTTAATTCGAGCGGCGCGTATATAGTTTTGAGCCATCACATCGGCTACCGAAGAGCGCATCAGGCTTACCACTTGCGTCGTCGGTGCTAGAGCCAGCACCAAACAGGGCAAAATCATATGTTCAATAACACTTTGCAAAGCATGGGCACGGTAGGTGCCTTCAGCGAAAAAAGCATCGATTAACGCAAAACCAGTTACGTGTTCTACTTGATAGAGTAGATCATAACGCCCTGACACGGGAAGCCATTCATAGTGAAGAGAAAAGACCATGATCATCAGTAGAGCCACCCAAAATAGCGGGGCTGAATAGCCGGACATTGACGTGAAGGAGATGACGGTATCAATCCATTTACCTTGCTTCATTCCTGCGAGCGTACCAATAGGGAGACCAATTAACAAAGAGAGAGTAAATGCGATGAGGCATAACTCCAGCGTTGCTGGAAAGACCATCGCCAGTTCGTCCACAATCGGGACACCACTGTGATTGACGCCAAAATTGAGTTGCAGTAGTTGCCCTAAATAGGTTGACCAACCTGACCAGAAACCATGGTCCATTAGAGGCGACAGGGGATCTAAGCGCAACAGAGCAAACCCGACCATAGTCAAAATGAGTAACGTGATAATAAATAAGTTGAGTCTGCGTACCGTATATAAAAACACTATTCGACCCTCTCAACCGTATTGAATGGTTGTACATTAAATGGGCTGAGTTTAAAGCCCGTTAATGTTTTGCTGTACGCTTTAAATTGCATGCCGTGTGCCAATGGGATAACCGGGAACTCTTCGTTTAAAATATTTTGCGCTTGTTTGTATAAGTTAAGGCGATAGCGCGACTTGTCTACTTCCAAGGCCAAATCGAGTAGAAAATCGAAATCACTATTGCACCACATCGAGGCATTGAGCCCTGAGCGATCTGAATTACATGAGAGCAGTGGACGCAAAAAGTTATCTGGGTCTGCGGTATCGCCATTCCAGCCCGTTAAAATCAGATCAACGTTGGCGTGCTGGGTCAAATTTGAACGATCGAGGCGGTCTTCCGTGATGATATGCAATGTAATACCAATGTCGGCAAGGTTAGCGTTAATTAACTCGGCGGTTTTACGTGGGCTTGGATTATAGGCATGAGACTCTGCAGGAACAGACATCGTCAATTCCAAGTTGGCGTAATAGCCAGCCTCTTTAAGTAATGCGATCGCGTAGTTACGATCATAGCGAATTTGAATACTGTCCTTTTGATAGGCCCAAGAGGAGGGGGGAAGAATGTTATAAGCAATACTTCCTGTACCGTAATAGACCGAGTCCAAAATATTTTGGCGGTTGATCGCAAAATTAAGCGCTTTACGCACGCGAACATCACTGAGCGCAGGGTGAGAGGTATTCACAGCAATATAAGACACGTTCATCGCAGGCTTGGCATCAAGCTCTATTTCCGATTGCTGCTTGATAATAGGGATTTGGCTTGAAATAGGCGAGCTGAGCACATCGCATTCATGGCGTAGTAGTTTGGCGAGTGTCCCTGTGCCTCGGTTGGAGACATCAAATACGACTTGTTCCATCTTCGCCACGCCATTCCAATAAGCGCCATGACGACGGAGGCGGATAAGGTCATTCACTTTAAATTCGTCTAGATAAAATGGTCCGGATCCAACAGGATGGCTGTCGATCATGCTTTTTTCATCTTCAATCACTAATTGATTAGCATACTCATAGGAGAGTATGACAGCGTGACTGGTGGCGATATTGGATAAAAAGGAGTTGTCGGGACGGCTGAGGGTAAATTTAACCGTGAGTTCATCCAGAGCTTGAACATCGATCAGCAAGTTTTTGAAATCAATACCCGCAAACCATGGGTAGACGCCACTATTGACGTAATGAAATGGGTTGGTTGGGTCAATGATTCGGCGAAAGCTGAAGACCACATCATCGGCATTAAGAGCGCGAGTCGGTGTAAACCAAGCGGTTGATTGAAATTGAACGCCATCGTTTAGCTTGAATGTATACTCTGTACCCTGTGGATTCACTGTCCAACTCGTGGCCAGACTTGGTATCGGTTGTAAGGTTTCTGAATCCAATTGCAACAGCGTGTCGTAAATCTGTGGGCTGAGAGCTTCAGACGTAATGCCGCTCTCAACCAATTGTGGGTTAAAAGTGGTGGGATTGCCGTGACCACAATATACGAATCCGCTCTGGCGAATTTTACTATGGTCAATTTGTTCGCTACAGCCTATCAGTAGGCTAAAGCTGCATATTCCTAGTGCGAATCGTATCAATGTTTTCATAAAGAGAAATAACTGTGAGAAGTAAGGCAAACAAAGCTAATCATTATGCCTCAAAATCCTGATAATCTACCATTTTTTGTTGATCTAAACCTAGGGTTAATCATCATTGCTGCCGACGAGTTGATATTTTCTCACCATACCTCTCAATTGGTGGTAGCTCAAGCCGAGTAATTCTGCAGCTTGTCTTTGATTAAACTTACTGGCATTGAGCGCGGCACTCAGTAGTTGTCTGTCCTGATCCTCCTGCCACATTTTGTAATCCATCGGAAATTCAAAGCCAGTGGTGTAAGTATGGCGATCTGTGGAGAGATTGCCAGTAAGGTCATCTGGTTTGTGCCACTCATTAGCAAAAGGGTTAAAAACCAAGTTTTCAATCGGATGGGAGGCCGTTCCGTGTTGATAGACAGCACGCTCCACGACATTTTTAAGTTCACGCACATTTCCCGGCCACAAGTAGTGTTGAAGCTGATCTGCCGCTTCTGCACTAAACCCGACAAAGAGCGCTAAGTTCAGTTCACGGCACATCTTAATCGCGTAATACTCAGCAAGTGGCATAATATCTTCTTTTCGCTCTCTTAGCGGTGGAAGCTGGATCACATCAAAGGCCAGTCGGTCGAGTAAGTCAGCTCGAAACTTTCCAATTTCAGCTAATTGTGGAAGATTGGCGTTGGTTGCGCAGACGATACGGACATTCGCATTAAGCCGTTGACTACCGCCGACACGTTCGTAATGTCCATATTCAATCACTCGAAGTAGTTTCTCTTGTACAGCAAGCGGCGCGGTGGCGAGCTCGTCCAAAAAAAGAGTTCCACCTTCTGCCCGTTCAAATCGTCCTTGGTGACGTCCTTTGGCTCCGGTAAACGAGCCTGATTCATGGCCAAAGAGCTCAGAGTCAATTAACCCTTCACTCAAGGTTGAACAGTTTAACGAAACCAGTGGTTGGTCCCAACGTTTGGAAAGATAGTGTAAGCGCTGAGCGATTAACTCTTTGCCCGTTCCCCGCTCGCCAATAATTAATACCGGCCTATCAATCGGTGCAAGCTTAGAGACTTTATCCAGTACCGATAAAAATTGAGGCGCTTCACCCAGTAAGTTTTGTTGCATGTTCACTCTCCACACTGTGATTGAAAGGGTGGTTAAATTCACCAACTCTTGGCGAAAATCATCATAGCACAGTAATCTTATTC
>NZ_NDIM01000348.1:0-12316 GCF_002241375.1 Vibrio sp. V19_P1S1T109
GTACTAACTGGTATAACCATAACGGAGGTGTTACTGACTGGAATAATTGGTATCAAGTCCGTAATTATAACCTATTCAACTTATCTGATTTTAACCAAACCAATCCCGATGTTTATCAGTATCTTTTAGACGGTGCTAAATTTTGGATTGATGCTGGAGCTGATGCAATACGTATTGATGCTATAAAACATATGGATAAAACTTTTATCCAACGTTGGACTACGGACATTTATAATTACAGTAAAGCATTAGGTCGTGAAGGATTTTATTTCTTTGGTGAATGGTTCGGAGCAAGTGCAAGCATCACGACTGGTATTGATGGGTATGCCATTGACTACGCCAACTCTTCTGGTTCAGCTTTACTTGATTTCGGCTTTAGAGACACCTTAGAAAGGGTACTAACTAACCGTCCCGGAAATAACATGGAAACATTAAATGGCTACTTAGAAAAAAGGAAAACTGTCTTCAGTAGTGATGATTGGCAAGTTGTTTTCATGGATAACCATGATATGGCCAGAATATCCACCGCTCTAAGGTCAAATGCATCGACATTTGGCCCTGGTAATAATGAAGCTGGTGGCAATCAAAATGAAGAGTTTGCCAAACAACGTCTCAACCTAGGACTAGTTATCACAATGACAGTACGTGGGATACCCGCCATTTACTACGGAACTGAACACTATGCAGCTAACTTTACGACAAATGATTTCGGACAAGTAGGAAGTGATCCTTACAACCGAGAAAAAATGCCAAGTTTTGATGAGGATACCGAGGCATTTAAGATCATCCAAGCACTAACATCACTCAGAAAAAATAGCACAGCGATACAAAAAGGAAGTTACATACAACGCTGGAATAATGACGACATACTGGTATATGAACGGCAAGATGGTTCAGATACTGTTACCGTTGCACTAAACCGTGGTCCAGCAACAACCATAGTAGTGAATAACTTAGCGATTGGTGATGGATCCCACCTCAACTTACTTAACAACGAAACAATTGCCGTTAACGCAGGAAAAGCAACACTCCATCTAAATCAAAATGAAGCTATCGTTTTGCACAATAGTGAGGGTGCCGAAGAACCAAGACTGAGTACCATCTCTTTGTCCTGTAATCAAGGATATACAATTACAGGACAAAGTGTTTATGCCATTGGCAATGTGACACAGCTAGGAAACTGGGATCTAACAAAAGCAGTCAAGCTTTCACCTAATTTATATCCAACTTGGAGCGCCGATATTGCAGTACCGGCAGGAGAGGCTATTGAATGGAAATGTGTTAAACGCCATGAATCTATCTCAACAAATCTAGTCGAATGGCAATCGGGAGGCAATAACCAATTTAATAGCTTAAATACTCAAACAACTAGTGGATCTTTCTAACCGCTTCTTTTCTCCATAGCTAACACCAGCTATTTGGCTCCTTTTAAAACAGGAGCCTTTTTTCTTAGATATGCCTAATCACAATCAAGCCACATTCCACCACTTTAACCAAACATCAACACATCACCATGTTGAAGCACTTCTAATTTAGGACCGAGTAAATGGATGGTACCCGGCAATTCTGGGATTCGCTGACCGTCAAATTTAAGTGTTACATGCCCAAGCTCCGCAAGATTTTGGTTCGCCACACTGCCGACTGCCGTCACAACAAAACCGAGATCCCCAATTAATAAAGTGGTGTTGTGGTCAATCAATCCATACAACGAAGATCCCGAGTGTATGAAGCAATATTCCTTCACCGCATCAGGGGCGCTCGGGCCGAATAAAATCACCATATCATCATGCAGTGAGTCTTTAGCATAATCGCCAGCGGACAAAATCGTCGTTTGATACTGAAGCATATGCCCTCACTGATAAATGAAGAATGAGATAAGCCAAGCAATCAGCACCGTTGGCGCACCTGTAAGAAAACGAGAGTAAAGTACCGAAGGCACACCGACCTGTACCGTTTCGGGCTTAGCGTCTGCAAGGCCAAGCCCTACAGGGATGAAATCACAAGCAGCTTGAGCATTTATGGCAAACAAAGCGGGTAATGCTAAGTGCGGTGGGATATTTCCCATACCGATCTGAGTCCCGATAAGTACACCGATCACTTGCGCAATCACCGCACCTGGTCCAAGAAAGGGTGACAGAAACGGAAATGAACAGATCAAAGCAATCGTCAGTAAACCGATCGGGTTCCCTGCTAATGGCTCCAAAGTATGAGCAATTAAATCACCTAACCCAGACGCGAGAATAACCCCAATCAACATTGAAACAAACGCCATAAAAGGCAGAATGGTTTTAAGTACGGTATCAATGGTTTCACGCCCAGCCTGATTAAAGGTCGCCATCACCGAGCCCATACCGATCCCCACTTTAGCCAGTAAGCTATCTGTTTGTTGGCTAAGCTTCTTCGTCGTGTCAATGGATTGGGGCTGAGATAGGATTGGCTCACAAAACGTGGTTTTGTGATCATCTACCAAGGAAAAACAACCACTGCGTATGCCAGATGCATAAATATCTTCCTGAATATACTGTGCTAAAGGGCCACTTTGGCCTGTAGCATGGATATTTAATGTCGGAATACCTTTTTTGGGATAAAGCCCACAACGCAATGTGCCACCACAGTCAATCACTACACAAGCGACTCGTTCATCGGGAACAAAATGTTCAAAGCCGTTAACCGCTTGCATGCCCGTCAACGTCACCATCTCATCAATAAAATGGGGACGAGTCCCTGCTGTGATGTAGATGATCTTCTTGTCAACCTCAACCGGAATGAATAGCGGGCCACCCCATCCACCCTGCCCTCGGTTTACTTTCAATACCGTCATCATTTTTCCTCAACCACGTTAAGATCGACTTTATCGCTGAATACTACACCTTGTTGTCTAGCCACAAACATAGTCGTCATATCGGTTACCCAACCGCGTAAAAAGTTGGTCACTAAGCCAACCAGCAAATAGGAAATAGCGAGAGGACCGAGCGATAAGCCCTGTTGAGTGATCCCAGCGGCAATGCCTAGATAAATAAACAATTCACTAGGATTTACATGAGGGAACATACCATTCATGGTGTGGCAACTGTAGGAGGCAGAGGCATAATAAGAAGGTTTGTACTTTTCAGGTAAGAAACGCCCTAGGCTGAGCACCATGGGATTACAAAAAACAAAGGTTCCTACTGTCGGCAAGAGCAAATAGCGAGATATAGGATTAGACGCACTTTTCTGAGCTAACACTTCTATGCGCTGTTGGCCAATAAAACGGCTCAGCGCATTCATGGCAACTAATAAACAGATCAGCACTGGGAGTACTTGTGCCACCATTTCGCTAAACACTTCACCGCCTTTCTCAAACAGACCAATAAACCATTCCGCTCCCTCGATTATCCAATCCATACCTTCGGCTCTTAAATTATGTGGGGATAGTTGGAGTGTTTCCGTTATTGATATATTGAAAAAGAGGCAAAAGAGAAAAGCGTGAATTCAATCACCGATAACTTTTATTTTAAAAGTAAAAAATTGAAATCGGCGACAAAATAAAAAGAAAGCCAACTGGCCTCCTTTCATAAATGGGGTTTATGGAGTGACTTAGGAGCCAACGGTGATCACTTGGATACCTTTCTCTTCCAAATACGTCCGATCCTCTGCTGCGATAAGGTTATCTGTGACAACTATATCGATTTTATCTAGCGGAACCACCACGTTAGGGCTACGACGGCCAAACTTACTTGAATCGGTCACGACAATGATCTGATTGGCTGCTTGGCACATCGCCTGGCTGACTTGATACGCTTCGTTGTAGGTTGTTGTTCCCTGCGCAAGGTCAAAACCATCAGCACCAATAAAGAGTTTATCGAAAGAAAACTGTTTAAATGCTTGCTCTGCCAGCGTGCCATGGAAAGACGCTGATTTTCGACGATACGTTCCGCCCGGAACCAATACAGTATGTTCCGCATCCAAATTCGCTACTGCGTTTACGATGTGAATACTGTTCGTCATCAATGTCAGTGACATCACCTGTTCAAAATGCGGCACCATCTGCAGTGTGGTACTGCCACAGTCCAGAATGATCGAATCCCCGTCCTCGACCAGTTGCGAAGCGGCTTTAGCGATTAAGCATTTACGTTCAAGGTTCACCGTCTGCTTTTCATCCATCGAACGGTCTTCCAAAATGACGCTATTAGCGATACAAGCTTCAGCTGCTCCGTAACGGCGAATAACAAGCCCTTCTTCCTCTAACGAACGTAAATCACTGCGTATTGTCGCTCCTGATGTTTCAAAGGTATCCGCCAGATCATTCACTGACGTTTTCCCATTAACACGCAGATAATCCAGCAACTGCGCTCTTCTGTTATCTAAATTCATAGCATCAACTTCATTATTAAACTGATAGCAGTTTATAACAGTTCCCTTTCAACTTAAAAGGGAAAGGGGGAACATTCTTTCATTACTGCCTAGAAATTGCGACGTTAAACGCTTCTTGAACATTAGGATCCAGTTCAAATATGAGTGATTCAGGGATAGGTAGTGATTGACCAATGAGTTGATCTAGTGTCTTTGGTCTAGCAAATACAGAAATACCCTTCATCACTTGGGCATCTACAACATGATGATCTTCATCTTCAACCAACACCAGTACGGTACGCGGTTTCCATCGGCTTTGGGTGCGGCCTATCTTGACTTTCCCTTTATGAGTCATAGATTGAAGCATCCGATTAAAAGATCGAATCTGCAAATAACCTAAGACGATCTGTATCATCCAAGCTCCTGCAGCAAAATAAATAAGTACAGTTGTTGAGTCCATCTCATACCTCTTGTCAAAAAGGGGCAAGCATAACGCCTGCCCAATATAAGCTGCCCTTATTCTAGGAGCATAGGGCTTAATCCATGGGGGATGGATTAGAACATTACCTGACCACCCGTGATATTGATCGATTGACCAGTACAATAGGCGGCTTCATCGCTGGCGTAAAACTTCAGTACATTAAGAACATCCTGATATTCACATCCTGCCTTAAGTGGTACTTTATCGATATAAATCTGTTCAACCTCTGATTCCGGTACACCCAATTTTTTCGCATACTGAGGTAGCAGTGATTGGAACATAGGGCTTTTCAACAAGTTACCCAACATCAAAGAATGCACCGTGATTTTGTGTTCCGCTAAATCTAACGCAAGTGACTGAGTCAGACCAACTCCACCAAATTTGGCCGCTGAGTAACCACTGTTATGCTTTGAACCCACTTTACCCGACTTTGAGTTGATCTGAATAATGCGCCCACCACGTTGTTCACGAATCATTACTTTTGATACTTCTCGTGCACAGAGGAAATACCCCGTTAGGTTTACGTCAATCGATAGCTGCCAAGCAGTCAGTGGAAAACCGTCAATCTTGCCAGCCTGAGCCACACCAGCGCTGTAAACCAGCAGATCAATCCTTCCAAAAAATTCATCTATTTGCCTAACCATATTCACTACACTTTGCTCTTTGGTGGCATCTACCTCCACACCCAGTGCTGTAGCCTGACCGTATTCTTGATTAATTCTATTAGCCACCTTTTCAGCACTGCAACCATTTAAATCGGCGACCGCAACTCGGTAACCTTCATTAGCCAAACCTAAGCACAGAAATTCACCTAGAGTCTGACCACCACCAACCACTAACGCAACTTTACTCATAACTTACACCTTACTTAGAGGGTGTCCCATCGTAGGCATAGAGCACCCATACTGACTATTAATTTAAAAAGACAATTTCATCACCGCAGCGCACTTGCTGAGGTCGTTCACCATTGACATGAAGACAACCCGGATATTCAGCTTCAACTAAGGCATCAAACCGTATGGTAATGTGCCCAAGTTCTGCAAGGTTTTGATTGACCACCTCACCAACCGCTGTAATCGGATACTGATACCTTCCCAATTGCATCACACCACCGGGTTTGATATTCCCCTTGAGTGCGTCATGCGTGTGGATGAAGCAATACTCTGCCGCATCTTTTGGGGCAATATTACTGAAGATGATCATCATATCGTCTTCCAACGCACTATTGGCAAACTCACCAATGCTCTCGATCTTGACTTGATATAGTGGCGACATTGCTCACCTCCTATTGATAGATAAATAGAGACACAAACCAAGCCAATAGAACGGTAGGTGCGCCAGTAAGGAAGCGTGAATACAGTACCGAAGGAACACCTATTTCAACGGTTCTCGGCTTAGCTTCTGCCATACCCAACCCAACCGGGATGAAATCACAAGCCGCTTGAGCATTGATGGCAAATAAAGCGGGCAACGCGAGATGTGGTGGTATATTGCCAAGACCAATTTGGGTACCGACTAATACACCGATAACTTGAGCGATAACCGCACCGGGGCCAAGGAATGGAGAAAGCAACGGGAACGAGCAGATCAACGCGAGCGTTACTAACCCTAGTGGGTTTTGCGCCAAAGGCGTCAATACATGCGCGATCACATCGCCCAAACCAGAGGCAATGATCACCCCAATCAGCATGGAGACGAATGCCATAAAAGGCAAAATCGTTTTCAAAATGGTGTCAATGGCTTCACGCCCAGCTTGGTAGAAAATCGCCATCACCGAACCCATCCCAATGCCGATCCGAGCCAACAAGCTGTCACTTTGCTGAGTTAGTTTTTTACTCGTATCGTATTTGTTTGTCGCCAGATTCTCGTTCGAGAGTTCATCTCTTAGTGGTGGTGGTTGCATTGCTCCCCCCTCGCTGCCTACTAGTTGAATGTCACGCTCACGCACACCCGATACATAAATATCTTCAGTGATGAATTCAGCCAATGGTCCACTTTTACCCGTAGCGTGAATATTAACTGTCGGTATCCGTTTTTTGGGATACAAACCGCAGCGCAATGTTCCACCACAGTCGATGACCGCTACGCCAATGTCTTCATCGGGCACACTAGTTTTAAAACCATCAACCGCTTCATAACCGGTAAGCTCAACAATACGGTCGACAATTGCAGGGCGAGTACCACCCGTAATGTAAAACACCTTTTTATCGGCTTCGATCGGCAACTCCAATGGGCCACCCCAACCGCCACTACCTTTCTGTATACGTAATACTTTCGTCATTTTTATTGCCCCATTAACCTACGTGAACCTGACGCTCTAACTGAATACCCTGTTGACGTTCAACCATAGTTGTAGTGAAGTCAGTGACCCACCCACGGAAGAAATTAGTCACCATACCAACCAACAAATAGCTAACCGCAAGAGGTCCAAGCGGCAGACCGAGCGTTGTCAGGCCACTAGCAATACCTAGATAGACAAACAACTCACCAGGGTTAATGTGCGGAAACAAACCATTCATCGAGTGACAGCTATATGAAGCCGCCGCGTAATAGGAAGGTTTATAACGTTCAGGTAAAAAACGACCGAGACTCAATGTCATCGGGTTACAGAAAATGAAGGTGCCGATAACTGGCAATATCAAATAGCGAGAGATCGGATTGCCAGCACTACTCTGTGCCAGTTTCTCCACTCGTTCTTGACCCACCAATCGGATAAGCGCATTCATCGCCACCAGCAGTGCAATTAGTAAAGGTAAAATACCGGTTACCATCCCCGTAAACACCTCTCCTCCTTTTTGAAATAGTCCGATAAACCATTCCGCTCCGTGAATTATCCATTCCATAATCAAACCTCATTGTTGTTATTGGCTTAGTGTCAAAGTACGTATTTATACTTCCACTTTACATTTCAAATTAAAAGAATTGACTTTCATTTTAATGACGATGATCACGAAATAATTTTCATAACGAAAACAACAACAACGAAATAACAAGGGATGAAAACGAATTAACAACCAAGAGGCATCACCCATTCCTGAGCTACTTTAAACACTAAAAATCAATAACCTCAAAACCCAAGCCAAACATAACTGCATGTATTTAATGCATATTAAATAAAACAAGCTTTTATTAGGCCGCATTCGACAGGTATTGTCTGACCGTAAAAAAGCCACGATCCATCAGTATCATGATTAGAATAACTACAGACAATCCTTAAAGCAGTTTAATCAGAGCCACACACTAATTTTCAAACCAAAAGAAAATAACAAAAATCTCACAAGCATGCTTTCAGTATAAAAACCCGTAAAGCAGGCTGTAATCGCTACAGAATCACGCTTTCCATTTTTTGAGACGGTGGATCGATAACAAACAGGAAGAACCGGAGGGCAGGACAGAGTTTTGGTAGGGAAATTGATTAAAAATTTAAACTGGCCTTAACCTCTCATTGACACTACCTCAACTCGTTTTTGTCACTCTGCACACCACCAATAAAGGTGATAACAAAAAGAGGATGGACTATGGTGTTTAGCGAAGAGGATCGCCAAGCCTTATACAATGTATGGATGTCACAAAAGGCTAAAATGCATTTGACTCAGATGGAGATGGCTAAGCGACTTAACCTTACTCAACTTGAGTTCTCACATCTTTTACGAGGGGATAGCTCTTTATCGATGACGTTTATCAGTCAATTCTGTCGTCATCTACATATTGAGCCGCACAGGGTACTACCGAGTTTGAAACAGACCGCCACCAGCGAGGTAAAAGCGATCTGTTTAAAAAACCGAATAAGTGTTGATGGTGATATCCAGCATGTTTCTATAGAAGGTAATCAGGTGATCATTGAATACATTCATTATGCCTAATTATTGCGCTACAGCGACTTGTTCTTGCACTAACGGCTCAGAGCGGTAATTCTCACCGGCTAATATATCGTAATGAATCACGGTGTCGTTATTGAATTTCGAGAAATCGTAATAGACGGTGTAAGCGTTGAATTCTTCATCTTTAGTCTTTTTCTTTCCATCGACATAAAAATGACAACCAATGGCCCCTGCCCACTCTTTTCTTATACTTTTAAATATATCGCCATTGCAATCCTTTGCTTCAATCAAAGAACTAAATGGTAAAAATTTGTCGTCAGCTGAATTTGGACTATAAATTCTTAATTGAGCGAAACCAACAGTATCGAAAGCGTTATATGCCTGAACTATAATATCCCCAAGAGTAACATCACAGTTTAATGCGTCATAATATTTCTGGTAGGGAATTCTCAATTCATATCGGTTGGGATCCGCAGAAAAATCATAGGTGATATGTAAATCTACATTTGCCCCTTTTGACCATTTCACATTAGAAAAACTGAACGTACGCGCCTTACAGTTGCTTCCACTTGCTCCCCATCCAACCCAAGCATCTATTTTAGTATCGATAGGCTTTTTGCCTGATATAGTAATATAGGATTCATCAGGTTCATCGCCCCAAATATTCGGCTGAGTACTTTGATAGTAATCAAAACCGAGAAAAACGAATACAATGAATAATACAATAATTGATATTCTTTTTTTCCTTGTGAGGCCATTCAATAACTTCATTGCAGTTGTTCCTTAATTTCATCAGGTAATGTTTTCTGCGCTATTAATAGTTTTGCTAAAGGTAAGCGCTGAGGATCCAAGACTATCTGCTTTAGTTCACCTCTAATCTGATTACGGTTCTCTATTAACTTATTTATAGAATTCATCTCGCTCATCAAACGTCCAATTCCCATAGCAGGTGTGCCATCTCCGATAGAACGAGCCCAAGTTTTTTTAACGGTGAGATAATTTTGCTGTAAAGTAGCAATTTCTTGATCGAGGGCTGATATTGCTTGTTGATAATGCGTCATTAAACTTTCATTACTTAAAGCAAGCAGCTGTTGCCATAAGTTAGGTACATAATGATCCATACCGTGCTCAGCAATCGACGCATCGGACAGATTATCCACCAGCGAGACAGAATCATTAGTGGCTAATTTTGCCAGATCTAGCATAGTGATTTGTGTTTGCCTTGGCGTCAGTAAAATCTGGTTAGAATCATTATAAGTTAATAACTGCGACAAATGACCATGGTGTAGATAATTATCATCGTCGTTATCGGTGAGCATTTTCTTAATCAATGTTATACCACTACTAAATACGGTATTTGCCCATGTCATGGGGATTTGAGCAACCAAATCATGATTATTAACATGACGATAATGTAGAATATCCTGATACCGAGTAACAAAACTGCGTGTTCCTGTACGTGGCATTCCGTAAGTGTATAAGCGTAGCTGTGAAGAATTATAGGCGTCTTTAGTTAACGCACTTAGCAGCAGTGCCCCTGCACCACCTAAACTATGACCACAAAAATATAATTTCTTGCTCCCATGTTTATCTAATTCTTTCAGCATAATATCTAATAATGCCATAGCATATCGATAGAACCCCCGATGGATATAAGTCCCTCCAAATTCTTTAGGGGCAATTTGTGCTGCATCCAAGTCTGTTTTAACAAGGTCATTTATACCTGGCGAATTAAGTACAGCGTCAATGCCGTTAGCCACTTTAGTAATGATGAATTTTGAATTTGGATCAATGACACTATCTTTATCGTAAAAACTCGGCTCAGTACCTCTAACCGAAACAATAGCTATTTCTTCATTGAACAGGATATAGCCTTGGGCATGTTTCTGGCGGTTATCGTAGTATTTAAAATTCAACGCTCTGCTGTAAGGTATTTCCTTGACAAGCCATCTCACTTTTTGATTACCAGACTGTATCGGCAACTGCCTAGACTTGAACTGATTTATAACTGTTTCGATACTCCCAGTACTGTCAGCCTCTGATTTTAGATCAATACTTTTTTTATCAGTCGCATAAGCCAATTTCGATAACAACGCAAAGGTATAACTATTCACCAAACTAAATTCATCGGTATCAATAATCACTGGCATATAACTGCGCAGTGCTTTGATTTCAAAAACGTAACTTTGATTGTGGCTAAGGCTAAACCCTGCGTTTTGCGCAGAGGCATTGGTATCTATCCCTTTATGCTGCTCTTGCAAAAACTCATCTTGCGGGGCTTCATCCCAAAAATCACCTATGGTAGTGCTGTGATACCGTTTCGGGTTTTGCTCAGCAGCATCAAACTCTGCCGATGCGCGGGTTTTCACTGGCGACTCTTGCCCTTCTTTACGGCTGGCGTACTTTTCAACTTCGCTTAACAAAGAGGCTTGGCTGACGGAAGCGCGCCATTCACCTGCGGCAATATTTGCAAATAATACTTTACCGGCGCTGGTGGTTTGCGTGTGTGTGTTGGAGGTAATTTTGTTCGTAATAGTGACGGCAAGGCCATCAATCGGTTCATCGTTTTCACTCATGAACTCCAGTTCCAACCAGTTTTTCTCGGGGTTGCACTGCACGCAATGGTTAAATGAATCCATGATTATCCCTCATGTTGTAATTGGCGACTTAAGGCATGCAGAGCGTATTTAATCTCTTCATTTTGATTGTCTTTGATCAGTTCTATCATGCTAGGCTGAGCCAAGTATTCGTTGCCCATGATCGCCGCGATGGCCGCGCTCATCACACGATACGTTAAGGTTTGCTCAGCAGCAGAGAGAAACGGTGTGAGCATGGAAGCGATATCACGCCCTTCGGTTAAGTGCTGGTCCATTGCCTTGGGGAAATGCTGCCATAACCAAGATTCAAGGTTAGCTTTTAACAAAGGTAAGTTCTCTTGTTTATCAAGATGATGCGCTTTTATTACCCACCAAGAGCCTTGCTGAGCATTAAATGGCGCGTGCGAGGTGTTGTCAAACGTGACTAAGTGACCTTGATCTCGATCGTGGCCTTGGTCTCCATTATCTAATGCAGCCAATTGATTGATATTACCCAAAAACTGGTTCACTTCTGATTGGTCCATTCGCGCTAACATAGCAATAATGACCGACCTATCGTAAAAGCGAAACATCACTTCCTCGCCTTCTAATCCGGCAATTAATAAACTGCGAAGATGCTGCAAAACTTCATCACCCACGGCATGGCTTGACAGCCCAATACCCTGTTCAAGTAACGCTTCAGGGAGCGACAATACCGATTCAGAAACAGGGATTAACCATGGAGAGAGTGGCATCACCTCAGTAAACATTGCACCATAAAACAGAGGCACGGCTTCTTCAAATCCAAAGCCCCCATTTTGCTGTAAGGCCTGCTTGTGAAGCTTGCGATCAACTAACCAATAGCGATGATTTTGCTGCTGTTGAAACCAAGAGAGGATCATGACGGTTTCCCCTGCGTAGAGCATAATCTTACGGCTGGCATATGGGCTTGCTCTGCGTTTAATAACGCTTGGTAAGAAATGGTTCGAAGAGCGGCTGGCATGGTTTGGTCCTTTTTCGTGAATCGCATCGCATAATGTAATGCCTCACCAAGCAAAAGCAATGCCAGTGTTAAGTTATTATATTTCAATAGGTTAACTCTATCG
>NZ_NDIM01000135.1:0-12275 GCF_002241375.1 Vibrio sp. V19_P1S1T109
CTTTAAATATTTCTGATTGAGATTTACTCTGCGCCAGCCGCTTGGCTCTCATTTCCGCTGTAAATTAGTAGCGGTTGTGATTCACCATTAATGACTGATTCATCGATAACCACTTTGCTGACATCGTTTACCGATGGCAGTTCATACATGGTTTCGAGTAGTACGCCTTCCAATATAGAGCGTAAACCACGTGCGCCCGTTTTGCGGTTCATTGCTTTTTTTGCAATGGCGCGCAATGCGTCTTCACGAAACTCTAGGTCAACGTTCTCTAACTCAAACAAGGCTGCGTACTGTTTCGTCAGCGCGTTTTTCGGCTCACACAGGATTTGAATCAGTGCTTCTTCATCCAGCTCTGTCAAGGTAGCCGTTACGGGAAGACGACCGATAAATTCAGGGATCAACCCATATTTTACCAAATCTTCAGGCTCTACTTGATTGAACAACTCACCGATAGTTTTGGTTTCATCTTTAGAGCGAACTTCCGCACCAAAGCCAATACCTGAACCTGTCGCAACACGTTGTTCAATCACTTTATCTAGGCCCGCAAATGCACCACCACAGATAAAGAGGATTTTGGATGTGTCTACCTGTAAAAACTCTTGTTGTGGATGCTTACGGCCACCTTGCGGCGGAACTGAAGCTATAGTGCCTTCCACCAATTTCAACAGCGCTTGCTGAACCCCTTCACCTGAGACATCTCGTGTAATTGAAGGATTTTCTGCTTTACGAGAAATCTTATCAATTTCATCGATGTAGACTATACCACGTTCCGCTTTTGCAACGTCATAATCACATTTTTGCAGCAGCTTTTGGATGATGTTTTCAACATCTTCGCCGACATAACCTGCTTCAGTTAATGTGGTGGCGTCTGCCATTGTGAAAGGTACGTCTAGGAAACGAGCTAATGTTTCGGCAAGCAGTGTTTTACCACTACCTGTTGGGCCAATAAGAAGAATATTACTCTTACCTAACTCAACCCCATCGCTCGTTTTATCACCGTTTCGTAAACGCTTGTAGTGATTATATACGGCCACTGCGAGCACTTTTTTTGCATGTTCCTGGCCAATCACATAGTCATCAAGATGTTCACGGATCTTATGCGGCGTAGGTAACGCCTCAGATTCCTTTTTTGGCAGAACATCCTTAATCTCTTCACGAATGATGTCGTTACATAAATCAACGCATTCATCACAGATGTAAACAGAAGGACCGGCGATCAGCTTGCGAACTTCGTGCTGGCTTTTGCCACAGAAAGAGCAATACAACAGTTTACTACTACCGCTCTCTTTGCTTTTGTCTGTCATTCGCTAACCTCTTAGCCTTTACTTTTAATCGTCTGAGTGTAACTCAAATTACGCCAAAATGCGTTAAACAATTCTGAGAACTGTTATTCGCCGCGGTGACGCAAGACTGCATCGACTAAACCGTATTCCACAGCTTGGTCAGCAGACATAAAGTTATCACGGTCGGTATCACGCTCGATAACTTCAAGCGGTTGACCTGTATGCTCAGCAAGCAATTTGTTGAGTTTTTGCTTGATGGTAAGGATCTCTTGAGCATGGATCTGGATATCCGAAGCTTGGCCTTGGAAACCACCTAACGGCTGATGAATCATCACGCGTGAGTTAGGCAAAACATAACGTTTCCCCGGAGCGCCACCAGCCAATAGGAATGCTCCCATTGAACAAGCTTGACCCATACAAACAGTGCTAACATTCGGCTTGATGAACTGCATGGTGTCATAAATTGACATACCAGCAGTCACACTGCCTCCTGGCGAGTTGATGTAGAGGAAAATATCTTTATCAGGGTTTTCCGATTCTAAAAACAACAGCTGCGCTACAACAAGGTTAGCCATGTGATCTTCAACTTGACCCGTTAAGAAAATCACTCGTTCTTTGAGTAGGCGAGAATAAATATCGTATGAGCGCTCACCGCGGGAAGTCTGCTCAACCACCATGGGTACTAGCGCGTCAAAAATTGGCGACATTGCGTTTTTTTCTTGGTAGCTCATATTGTTATGTCCCTAAAATAAATGGCCCGAATGATGGGTATCACACGGACCATTGTTAGCAGAATAGTTAACCTGTAGTCAACCACCTACGCTACATATTGCTTATTAAGCAGGTTGCTGGTTCATTAGCTCATTGAAGCTAACAGCCTTTTCAGAAACCTGTGCTTTAGCAATGATCGCGTCGATTGCTTGCTCTTCTAGAGCAAGGTTACGCATGTTGTTCATCATTTGCTGATTTTGAGAATAGTATGCCATTACTTCAGCTGGATCTTCGTACGCTGTTGCCATCTCTTCGATCAATGCTTTCACTTTATCTTCGTCAGCTTTTAGCTCTTCAGACTTGATCACTTCACCAAGAAGTAGGCCAACCACTACGCGACGTTTTGCTTGTTCTTCGAACAATTCACGTGGTAGTTGAGCGGCCGCTTCTGGGTTACCGCCAAAGCGTTGTGCAGCTTGTTGACGCAGTACGTCGATCTCTTGATCGATCAGTGCAGAAGGAACATTGATATCGTTCTCTTTTACTAGACCTTCAATCGCTTGCTCTTTAATGCGGTTTTTTACTGCTTGCTTAAGTTCACGTTCCATATTCTTGCGAACTTCAGCTTTCAGCGCTTCAACGCCACCTTCAGCGACACCAAATTTGGCAACGAACTCGTCGTTTAACTCTGGTAATTCACGCACTTCAACTTTGTTGATTTTAATTGCGAATTTCGCCGCTTTACCTTTTAGATTTTCCGCGTGGTAATCTTCAGGGAAGTTAACGTCGATTTCAAATTCCATACCTTTGGTTTTGCCAACGATACCGTCTTCAAAACCAGGGATCATGCGACCTGCACCCATTTCTAGAGGGAAGTTTTCAGCTTTACCGCCTTCAAACTCAACGCCATCAATAGAACCAACGAAATCGATCGTCGCGCGCGAACCCGCTTCCGCAGCTGCGTCTACTTCTTTCCACGTTGCTTGTTGCTTGCGTAACGTTTCTAGCATCTCAGCAACGTCTTCTTCCTTCACTTCAACCGCTGGTTTTTCAACAGTGATGTTTTCTAGACCTTTTAACTCAACTTCTGGATATACTTCAAAAGTTGCATTGAAAACAAGGTCTTGGCCTTCTTCGATAGAAACTGGTGCGAATGTTGGTGCGCCTGCTGGGTTGATTTTCTCTTTTACGATAGCTTCAATGAAGTGGCGTTGCATCACTTCGCCCATGACGTCTTGACGTACCGCTTTACCGTACATTTGCGCAACCATTTTCAAAGGCACTTTGCCTTTGCGGAAACCATCGAAACGACGATTCTTAGCGATATTGCGTAGCTCTTTTGTAACTGCATCTTCGATGTTAGCAGCAGGAACAGTAATATTCAGACGGCGCTCTAGGCCTTCTAGCGTTTCAACAGTAACTTGCATTATTTATAAACCTCAAAACTGGCCCAGTATTTCTGAGCAATATGAGCCGCAACTTAGGCGATGCCTTGTGCTTGGCTGCATCCTTGTGTTGTGCTCTATCCGAACACTTATATTAAAACCAGCATCAACATTGGCCAAAAGACCCAATATTGGACTAATAAGCGATATCTTTAGAGACTCTAATGCATCACAAAAGGTATCTCTGATTAGTCTCAGGACAGAAAATTTAGACGCGACATTCTACCGACCAGAATCAGTGCTGTCGAGCCAATCACCGCAGAGAGATGATTCCGTACCCTAAATTGCTTTCTAAGTGCTAAAAATTCCACCAACGTGAAAAAGCACAGTTTTGAAATGGGGACAATAAAGGCTTTTTCAAGGGAATCGAGGCTTTTTTTACCCCAAAAGCGTAAAAAGAGATCTTGCTCCTGTTTTGCACCCCACAATTGCGCTCTTTTTAAACATCACCCAAAGGAAAACCAGTAGAATTATGAGTCAATGCTGGGAGCATTATCACTTGCAAAAATGGATATCTCTCGCAAAAGAACTGCCCTTGTCGCGCCGCTGAACATGGAGAAAGGATGCTACATATTCGCCGAGTAAACCTTATTTTTGTAACGTTATTCCTTTTGTCTACCGCGGCTGGGGCGCATTTTGTTTGGCGGCACAACTACCAAAGTTTATTGATTGAACATCAAGCTCAGCTAGAGCGATTCTCTAGCCACATCACCACAAAACTTGATAAATATGCACATATCCCAAGATTGCTAGCCAAAGATAAAGAACTCATTGACGCTTTACACAGCCCCAGCAATAGCGCCCAAATTGAAATCACTAATCGCTATTTAGAACAGGTCAATGAAGTGATTCAAGCCGCTGACACCTACCTCATCGACCAATATGGCAACACGATCGCAGCAAGTAACTGGCACCTCACTCATTCATTTATTGGCCGAAACTTCGCTTGGCGGCCTTACTTTAAAACGGCCATAACTGGGCAAGAGAGCCAATATTTTGCGTTAGGATCAACATCGGGGCAACGAGGATATTACTACTCCTACCCTATCGTTTATGCCGCGGATGTCATTGGCGTAGTGGTAGTGAAGATGGATCTTTCCGCGATTGAGGAAAACTGGCAGAGCAAACAAAGCTATTTTGTCGCCACCGACGACAACAACATTATTTTCATGTCCAGCCAACCGGAGTGGCTGTTTAAAAGTGTTGCCATGCTGAGCGAAAGCGATCGAATTGCGGTTCAAAATAGCCGCCAATATCTTGATACCTCCATTCGCTCACTCGGATTGATCGGCGATTTCAGCGCATCCGTTGCCGAATGGGAAAATCCTTATCAAACTTGGATTAAAGGCGATTTCATCGTTTCAACCAAACCGCTGCCCAGTATCGGGCTCAACATTCGGGTTTTATCGCCCAAAATAAACATTTTCTGGGATAGCTTTGGATTTACTCTGATCAACAGCATGCTGTTTGCCATCGTCTACTTAGGGCTATTACTGGTTCATCACCGCCAACTCAAACAGCGCCAAATCGAACAGTTACAGTCTGAAGCAAAACAAAAATTAGAGTTTCTGGTGATGGAGCGAACCTCTGCACTGCACGCGGAAATTGCGGAGCGAAGTAAAACAGAGAGCATGTTACGCCAAACTCAAGATGAATTGATCCAAGCTGCGAAACTGGCTGTGCTTGGGCAAATGTCCGCCAGTATTAGTCACGAGCTGAATAATCCACTGGCCGCTATCCGCAGTTTTGCCGACAATGGGCGGCGTTTTTTAGCCAATGGTAAGCCGGAACGGACCGATGACAACTTGACTCGCATTTCAGCGCTCACCGAACGCATGGCTAAAATCAGTGAACAGCTCAAATCGTTTGCGCGAAAAAGTAACACCGATGAGAAAGTGAACGCGCAATTATTACCGATTATTTTGTCGACAAAAGAGTTGATGCAACCGCAATTTAAATCGAATTTGATTCAGTTTGAGATGGAATTACCCGCGATGGATCTTTGGGTGCGTGTCAATCCAATCCAACTAGAACAAGTCTTGATTAACTTGCTAACCAACGCGATGCAGGCCCTTGAGGAACAGCATCAAAAATGCGTTCGTTTGAGCACTGAGTGCAAAGCCTCTCAAGTGTTGATCCATATTGATGATAACGGCCCGGGAATTACACAAGAAAAAATAGCCCATCTTTTCGAACCGTTTTTCACCACGAAAAAAAATGGCTTAGGCTTAGGCTTGTCGATTTCACAGCAGATAATACAAAGCATGGACGGTGAGTTAACGATGGCCAGTTCACCGCAGTGTGGGGCGCGATTTTCAGTCTCTCTACCGATCGTTACGCCAAGCGTGTGATTTACAGACAAAGTATGGTTTAAAGATAAAAAGCAGTTAAGGACAACCAATGTGTGATGTATTTTTTATCGATGATGAGGCGGATATCCGTATCGCCATTGCGCAAAGTTTCGAGCTCGCCGACCTCACAGCGCGGTTATTTTCCAGTGCGGAAGAAGCTTTACTGGCGGCCAAAGCAGACGGGCTGCCTCTTGTGGTGGTGAGCGATATTTGCTTACCTGGCCTCAGTGGCCAGAGCTTACTCAACTCGATTCATCATCAAGATGCTGAGGTCCCTGTTATTTTGATCACAGGACATGGCGATATTTCGATGGCCGTACAAGCGATGCACGATGGCGCATACGATTTTATCGAAAAACCTTTTGCTACTGAACGCTTGATAGAAACCATCCACCGCGCGATAGAAAAACGCCACTTAACGTTAGAAAATCAGCAGCTAAAACGCAGCTTAAAAGCGAGCCAAACTCTTGGACCACGCATTATCGGTAATACTGGCAACATCCAAGCGTTAAGGGACACCATCACTCATGTCGCCGACACTCAGGCTGACATTCTACTGTTTGGCGAAACTGGCACAGGAAAAGAGCTAGTTGCTCGCTCGTTACATGAGCAGAGTTCTCGCCGCGAGCTCAATTTCGTCGCACTGAACTGCGGCGCAGTGCCTGAAAATTTGATAGAAAGTGAACTTTACGGCCATGAAAAAGGCGCCTTTACTGGCGCTGAAACCAAACGCATTGGTAAATTTGAACACGCACAAGGAGGCACCTTATTTCTGGACGAGATTGAATCAATGCCGATGCAGGCACAAATTCGTTTATTACGCGTACTGCAAGAAAGAGTCATTGAACGTGTTGGGTCCAACACCTTGATCCCTCTGGATATTCGAGTCATCGCCGCAACAAAAGTCGATTTAAAGCAAGCAGCTCAAGCAGGCACCTTTCGTCAAGATCTCTACTATCGCTTAAACATTGTCACATTAGATATTCCACCACTTCGCCAACGTAAAGAGGATATTCCTGCGCTTTTCCATCACTTTTTGTTAGTGGCCGCGGCTCGTTACGGTAAAGCGGCAACCGCACTCTCTCAACCTGAAATGCAGCGCTTAATCAGCCATGACTGGCCGGGAAACGTGCGCGAACTACGCAACGCCGCAGAGCGCTATGTGCTATTGGGGAAACTGGCTCAGTTAGACGACAGCGAGCCATCACAAAAATTACCCACCCATTTAGTCGAACAAGTGGCCGAATTTGAAAAATCCGTGATCGAACAAGCATTGATTGAGTGTGGTGGGCGTATCAATGAAACAATGGAAAGGCTCAACGTACCGCGTAAAACGTTGTACGACAAAATGCAGCGTTACGGATTAGACAAAGAGCTCTATAAAATATAGAGCTCTAATAACATGCCGCAGCCATAGAAATTTCAGGTCAGCATTTTGGTTACTTAGTGATGATTTCCGGCCCCATTAAGGTGGTTGGTAACCAAGTGGAAATCCAAGGCACGTAGGTCACAATCATCAAAAATAGGAACATAATCGCCACCCACGGTAGCGCCGCTTTCACCACATTCATCATCGACATTTTGGCAACCCCTGCGGTGACAAACAAGTTTAACCCGACAGGCGGTGTGATCATCCCTATTTCCATGTTCACCACCATCATGATCCCAAGGTGAATGGGGTCAATACCGAGTGCGATGGCGATGGGGAAGACCAATGGAGCAACAATGATCAGCAGCCCTGATGGCTCCATAAACTGACCACCAAGTAGCAGTAATATGTTGACTACAATCAAGAATGTTATAGGCCCGAGACCGGCGGAAAGCATCGATTCGGCAATAATTTGCGGAATGCGCTCTTCGGTCAGAACATGTTTCAATATCAATGCATTGGCGATAATAAACAGCAGCATAATGGTCAATTTGCCTGCATCAAACAAAGTCGCTTGCGTATCTTTATGGAAAAAGGCTTGCACGATTTTGACCAAGGCTGGTTTGGTATTTTCTTTGTCGGCGAACGGCCCCATATCTTTGTAAACAAAATTGGCAATCAAGAAAGCGTATACCGCTGCCACCGCAGCCGCTTCGGTTGGCGTAAAGATACCACCGTAAATCCCGCCGAGAATGATCACCACCAGCAACAAACCCCAGCTGGCATCTTTGGCGGCGAAGATCGCTTCTTTCCAACCCACAAAAGGTTGTTTCGGTAGGTTTTTAATTCGTGCAAAAATGTAGATAGCAACAATCAGCATCAAACCCGCTAATAAACCTGGGATCACACCGCCTAAAAACATGCGCCCTACCGATACATCAGTAGCAGCGGCGTACACGACCATCACAATCGAAGGTGGGATCAAGATGCCCAATGTGCCAGCATTACAAATAACCCCAGCGGCAAACTCTTTGCTGTAGCCATTTTTGACCATTCCAGCAATAACAATACTGCCGATCGCCACCACTGTAGCCGGTGAAGAACCTGACAGCGCTGCAAACATCATACAGGCCACTACCGAAGCAATCGCCAGCCCTCCCCGAAACCAACCCACCATAGCGATAGCGAAACGGATAATGCGTTTTGCCACACCTCCGGTTGACATAAAGCTGGAAGCCAAAATAAAAAATGGAATCGCAAGCAAAGTGTAATGGCCTTCAAAAGCGTTAAACAAGGTTTGAGCCACTGACGCTAAAGAAGTATCGGAGTGCCAAAGTAGGAACAGAACGCTGGATAATCCGAGCGAGATAGCAATGGGTACACCGACTAGCATAAAGCCGATGACCATAACAAACAGCAGTAAAATATCCATGAATTAACGCTCCTTGCGAGAATCAATAGGCGGGGTCGCTTCGCGGTTCGGCTCTAACATGGTCTCGCTCACTTGTGCCATTTCCGCTTTGAGCGCTTCAAGATCTTCCTCGGCTTCATGGCCAGAAATCATTCTGTCTAACTTACCGCTGAGAATTTGATAGGCGATTTGTAAAAAGCGAAAAGTGAGTAATCCCATTCCGATAGGCAATGCCATGTATGGAATAAAGCGCGGCATTTTTTCATAGCGCTCCCCTTCATTGAGCCAATCGGAGAGAAATTGCAGCATTTCCGGCATAGGAATATCGTCGGTTTCATACCAAGCACGCTCAGTCGCAAACGGATACCAGTAATTCCACGAACCGATGAGCAGTAAAATAGAAAAGGTTAAACAACAAGCCACCGCGACCAGTGCAGATACTTTTCGCATGGTTGCAGGCACCATGTTAATAACCACATCAACTCCGATGTGAAAGTGTTTCTTTACCCCATAGGACGCACCAACCAGTACCATCCATGCAAACATGAACACGGTTAATTCCAATGCCCATAAAATGTTGCCGTTAAAAACATAGCGATAAACAACGTTAACGAACGTTAATAAGGTCATCGAGCCCAAGAAGAATGCAATCAGCATTTCTTCAATCGCATCGGTAAATCGGCCGACTTTAGAGAAAAAAGAGTGTTCCATGTGATACATCGCTCTCATAGTAATTATCGGAATTGACTCAAGGTCACCGCACGGCTTCAGGTTAGTTATCAATGAGACGAGCAATAAACGCGTTGAGTCCAACCCCACCACGCAAGGTGGGGTTGGAGGCTGATTATTTGTTTGAAGCCAGCGCTGCCTCAATCAAATCTGAACCGATGTCTTTTTCAAATTTCTGCCACACAGGCTTCAGCGTTGTAACCCATTGCTGGCGCTGTTCAGGTGTGAGAGTGCGGATCACGCCTCCGGCTTCCAATACATATTGTCTATTTTGGAGCTCGACTTTATTTGATTCCGCATTACGCGCTTCAGTGACTTCTTTTAAAATGGTCGCGAACTGGTCACGCACGTCGGCTGGTAGGCTGTCCCACCACTTGCTTGATGTCACCACTAGGTAGTCCAAAATGCCGTGATCGGTTTCGGTAATGCCATCTTGCACTTCAAAGAATTTCTTACCGTAAATGTTGGACCATGTATTTTCTTGACCATCAATAACTTTGGTTTGCAAACCGCCATACACTTCTGCAAAAGACATTTTTTGCGGGTTTGCACCAAGCTGCTCAAACTGAGCCACCAGTACATCAGATGCTTGCACACGGAACTTTAATCCTTTTGCATCCGCTGGAACGAGTAGAGGTTTATTGGCTGACATCTGTTTCATACCGTTATGCCAAAATTCCAACCCTTTCACACCACGACGTGTCATTGAATTCTTTAGTTTTTCACCGTCAGCTGAGTTTTGGAAACGGTCAACTGCGTCCACATCCTCAAATAGGAATGGCAGGTCAAAAATACGGAATTTTTTGGTGAATTTTTCAAATTTTGATAATGAAGGCGCCGCTAGCTGCACATCGCCGTTGAGCATGGCTTCCAATACTTTGTCGTCATCGTATAAGGTTGAATTAGGGAAAACTTGTAGGCAAGCCTTACCATTCATCTCCTTATTAACACGCTCTTCAAGCAGCGAAGCCGCAATGCCTTTAGGGTGCTTATCTGTATTCGTGACGTGGCTAAATTTAATGACGATTTCGCCGGGGTCGCAATTTGCGGCCGCATTAAAACTGGTTACAGCAAGAATGGAAGCGGTCAGCAAAGTCAGTGGCTTTAACATTATTATTCTCCTTGATTGAACATATCAGCCCCATCAATGGGTGCTGGTTGTTTTCTATAAGGCAATTAACAAGCCAACATGACACATTCCATTAACAAGCCAGTAACCATAAGGTGTCACCAGCTATTCAGTTAACAACAACCCATAGAATCTTATGATAGAAAGCAAAAATGGGTAGAAAATGACCCAAGGAATATGAATTTTGGGTGGGAAATGACACCCAGCTAAATCCATCAGAGGGTGGCGATGAGAATGACGAAAAAATGTGAAACAGGAAGGAAGCGCACCCTCCGCCCAAACAGCAAGCCTAGTTTGGGCACTCCCCCCGAGCTCTTTATCGGAGAGCGCGCTAATTGGTTAGAACCGACAGATTATGTTAGTAGCACACAGAAAGTGGTGTGCTACAAGAAGAGGGTGAGCAGGCAGGCTAAAAAACCTACCCACTCTGGGGGTTAGGGCTACATCGCAGCTTTCACCGCTTTCGCTAGTTTTTGTGCTGCTTGTTTTGGATCCGCTTTCGGATCATTGAAAAAGTTCGTTACGACATCAAAAATCGCGCCTTGGGCATAGCTGGTTGTCGACATACCATGGGCAATACTGGGCACAAGGTTGTTGGACTTAGCCGTCGCTTTAAAGGCCGCCATTGAGTCCAACGCGCACTGGTCAAATTTTGACATATTCATATCTGTGCGTACCGGGATCGAGCCTTTGTTGAGGTTAAATACCTCTTGGAATTTAGGATCTAGGATCGTGGCGGCTAGCGCTTTTTGCGCCTGCTTATTGTCTGCATCAGTTAGCTCAAAAAAGACAAAACTATCGACATTATGGATAAATTGATCGGCCGTACCTGGCGCGGCCACGCACAGGTAATCTTTACCCGCAACTTTGCCCGCTGCGGTAAACTCACCTTTTGCCCAGTCGCCCATGATCTGCATCGCCGCTTCACCATTTATCACCATTGAAGTCGCAACGTTCCAATCACGGCCTGGAGAGTTAACATCAATGTAGTCATGAACTTTTTTAAACTGGCTAAACACGTCAACCATTTTGTCGCCCGCGAGCACAGCCATATCAAGCTCAACAAACGCTTTCACGTAATCTTGTGAGCCAAGAACGCTCAACGCCACCGTTTCAAAAACCGTCGCGTCTTGCCAAGGTTGACCACCGTGCGCCAGTGGCACATAACCCGCGGCTTTGATCTTATCGCCCGCAACAAAAAACTCGTCTAACGTAGTTGGCACTTTAGCACCCACTTTAGCCAGTACCGCAGGGTTAACCCACAACCAGTTGACGCGATGCACGTTAACTGGCACGGCCACATATTGGCCATTCCACTTCATGACATTGGTGATCATCGGTGGTACGACTTCATCCCACCCCCCCTGTTTGGCTACGTCGTTAAGGTTCGTGAGAAAACCAAGCCCCGCCCATTCTTGAATATCGTGCCCTTTAATTTGAGCCGCCGACGGTGGGTTACCCGACACCGCGCGCGTTTTCAATACCGTCATGGCACTTTCACCACCACCACCTGCGACAGCGAAATCTTTCCAACTATGGCCTTGCTGCTCCAACATTTCGGTGAGCACAGCTATCGACTTGGCTTCACCACCGGAAGTCCACCAATGGAGTACTTCCACTTCACCAGCGTGAGTCGAAGGAATGAAAGAGGCAGAGAGGAAAGATAAAGCAAGCAGAGTGTTATGAAATTTCATCATCATCTTCCTTGGTTTTGATTCAGCAAACCTGATTCGCAAACTTTTATTAACTATTAAAGTGCTGATCGTTTACCTACTAGTCTAATCAAAGAAAATTTTTTTCGTTGAAACAAACCGTAATTTTAACGTAACGAAAGCGTTACACTACAC
>NZ_NDIM01000090.1:0-12094 GCF_002241375.1 Vibrio sp. V19_P1S1T109
CGTAATAACTGATTCCATCACGCTTTGATGCGACATTCAAATCAAGTTTGACGTCTGTATCAAGGTTTTCTTCGTCTAAATAGCTTCCGTTGCGCGCCAATTGACCAGATTGGGCATCCCCGTCGGCAGTGTAGCGCGCTTGTTGCTGACCAGCGCTCTGTTGTTGGACAGAGGTCTCACCCAACTGCACACCTTGTTGTGCCAACATTTCTCGTAGCCTTGGCATAGATTGTTCAATCACATCACGTGCTTGATGGTTAGCGACCGTAAAATGAACCGTCGTATGATCACCATTCATATTCATACGAATTTGTAAACGCCCCAATTCCGGTGGATCTAAGCGAATATCGACATGTTTAAGGTTTTTCGACATCATCATTTGCAGCCGTTCCGCCATTTGCTCACTGGCCATTTCTCGGTTAAGCAACAAAGGAGGCTGTTGCGCGGCTTGCAAGTTGTCAGCACGGCTCTGCGTCGCGTTCAAACCATGTTGCCCCAAAGCACTCGAAAGCTGCTGCGCTAATGTGCCCTCTTTTTGCTCTTGAGCCGACCCTGCATCATTCACACCCGATAACGCTTTCGCGCCTAATCCGGCTTTGAATAGCGCGGGGTTGAGTGGCAATTCGGCATGGGTTGCAGCTGGTATCGCGGCCGCATTCGCTAACTGTTGTATTTGTACATTGGATAACTCATTGCTTGCTGTAACAAGAGGTGACGATGCTAGTGCGGCTTTGTCTGCCGCCACGGCAGCCTGCATGGTTTGAGATTGTTGCTGAGCTAAGGCTTGCTGAACAGAATGGGCTAATGAAACCGGCGTATTTTTACCCTTGAGGACCGTTTCACTTTGTGCCACATCTAGAGGTAATGCTTGCCCTTCGGCAACAACTGTGTTCGCCCAAGGAATGGCAGCGGCAGTCAATAACGCCTCTGTGGGCAGTCCTTGCTGATCATTTTCCGAATCGGTTTGAGGTGTATTCGTAGATGGAGAGAGTGGCAACTTGCCCTCTGCTAAATTTGTTGTCAATTGTGAATCAAGTGCTTGCGCTTCAACCAAAGGTGATGGCTCTATGGGCATGGTGTTGTCACTTTTTGCCACCGCGTTAACTGCTGCATCGCCAACTTCAGTTGTGGCAAGTAAAGTGGCCTCATCTTCTATCGCTTGCGACAAAGCGCTTGCTTGCACTGACTTTGTAGCTTGAGGCGGCTGAATGAATTTTCGGACTGATTCCGGCAGGATGAGTTCACCATTCTCTTCAGTCTCTGCGTTTAAGCTTGATGCCGTAGGTGAACCTTCCGCAGCCATCAAACGCTCTTTGCCCTGCTGAATAGGCAGCACACGCTCTGCATCTTGTTCCGTGATGTGCTGATCAGATAATGGAGCTTGCTCATTCACTGACGCCGGTGCTACTGATTCAGTAGTGGGTTTAGCGAATGCATCCTGTGCTGATATTTGCGCAGCCGCTGGCGTTTTTTGCTCCACTTGATCCGAGGAGTCACCTGCGTTGTCGTCGATTTGCACGTCTACCGGATGAGTGTTTTGTGGCAAGGTTTTGCCGTTTTGGTCAGCAAGTGCTTGATTGGCGCTATTTAAACGGCCAAGGATTTCATCGCCATCGCTCATCACTTGTGCTGTTTTCTGCTGAAGAGCGGAGTCATCAACCTCTACTGAAGGGGGTGATTTTGTTTGCGCGGTATCAACATCGGCCTCTTCACTCAATGCCTCACCAAGTTCTTTATCTAACAAGGCATCGCTACTTTGGGCTGCCACGTCATCGGTGAGCACAGCTCCCTCATCAAGCGCCTTAAAGTCAGTTTCTGCCGAAGATTCAGTGCTACGACCCATAATGAGGGCGGTCAGTTTTTCAAAAAAACCTTGAGATTCAGAACCTTCACTCACCGCATCAGAGCCTGCTTTACTCACGCTGGCCATTTTAGAGGTGTCGGATGGTGTTGTAATATTTACATTCATATCCATGATGCTCGCACTAAAAACAGAGGATGACGCGGATTCATTATTGGCCAGTAAGCCATGTTTCATCATTTTTTGACGATGGCGCAGTGGATTAACCTAATGAACTCCGTGATTAGTCAGAAGCAAGAAATGAGCCAAGCCTTCAATATCGATAAGAAAGTATGACACCCATCTTATTGGACACGTTGACGACTTGAGGCGTCAGTGACTTAAAACTTATTTTGATTAAAACTTATGTTGCTTAAAACTTGTGTTGATTAGAACGTTGCCGACTAAAGAGCAGTGTAGAAAACTCATCCATCTGCTTCTGCTCTCGTTTATCTTGCAGACGTTGCGCTTCTATCTGTTTTTTTTCAATGAGCCATTCGTAAGAGCGTCGCTGTTTTCTCACTTCCATCCAATGCTCTTGGCAGTTCTCTACCTGATTTTTGAAGTGTTGTTCTGCATCTCTTTGTTTGACAAGGGTTTCATCTAACTGGGTAAGAAATCGGTTTAAGTGTCCATATTGGCTCGCCGTCAAACCCGACATGCCGCGCTCCATAAGCTGCTGACAATAATCCAGTCGGTATTGTTCAATCTGCGCTAACTGCTTGTAATAACTCTCTAGCTCATCACGCGATTTAGATAACGCCATCACGGCTTTTTCTTCTTTGTCTTTGGCTTGATCAAGCAGAAACTCGAGTGCGTTATCCATCGATTACCCCACTTGCAAAACGTGCTTGAGCATATTGACGCACATGTCGTAAGGAACCGAATCCTTCATCCCTTGCTGCAAATATTCATCCAGCCTAGGTTTTAGCGTAAATGCACTGTCAATCGCAGGGTCCGTCCCCGGCTTGTAAGCACCGATAGAGACGAGATCTTGATTTTTCCGGCAGATGGAGAGTATCTGACGCACCGCTTTCGACATCAACAGATGTTCATCGGTGGTGATTTGTGGCATAACACGGCTGACCGATTTCTCTACATCAATCGCTGGGTAATGTCCGGCATCGGCCATTTCACGTGATAAAACAATGTGACCATCAAGAATGGCTCGCGATGCATCAGCGATCGGGTCTTGTAGATCATCCCCTTCGGTGAGCACGGTAAAGAAAGCGGTAATCGATCCTTGGTGAGGACCGCCATTTCCCGCTCGTTCAACCAAGGCGGGCAGTTTAGCAAACACCGATGGCGGATAACCTTTTGTGGCTGGCGGCTCACCCACAGATAACGCAATTTCACGTTGCGCTTGGGCAAAACGAGTCAACGAGTCCATTAGTAGCAATACATCTAACCCTTGATCACGAAAGTATTCCGCAATCGCTAACGCGGTTTGACAGCCTTTTAAACGCATCAGCGGTGAGGAGTCCGCAGGCGCGGCTACTACAACTGAACGTTGACGTCCATCAACGCCTAAAATCTCTTCTATAAACTCTTTTACTTCGCGGCCACGTTCACCAATCAGCCCCACCACCACCACTTGAGCGGTTGTGCCACGAGTCATCATGCCAAGCGTTACCGACTTACCGACACCAGAACCGGCAAATAAACCAATCCGCTGCCCTTTACCCACCGTCAGTAAACCGTTGATCGCTTTTAGGCCAACGTCCAGAGGTTCTGTTATGGGTTTGCGAGCTAATGGATTGATGGGGTCAGCATTAAACGATGCGCGATTTTCGGTATAAATAGGCCCCAGCCCATCGAGTGGGTTACCGACACCATCAATTACCCGTCCAAGCAGTTCCATCCCGACTGGTAGGCCAGCGTCCCCTGTCATTGGGGTAACTTTAGCTCCGGGCAGTACGCCTGTTATCTGTTCGCTGGGCATTAGATAGAGGTTATCGCCAGAAAAGCCAACCACTTCCGCTTCCATTTCTCCGGACATGGTTTCTACTTTACATAAGCTACCAATAGGGGCTTTACAACCCGTAGCCTCAAGGGTTAAACCAACCACACGAACCAGTTTGCCCGATGCCATTGGGCGGCAGGTTAACCCTTCGGTTTTGTATTGACTAAGGCGATCGGCAAGAGACAACACTATTGCTCACCTTGTTGGTGACGATTGGTGCCACAAAAACTTTTCAACACGCTACGAATGCGATCTTCCATCCGATAATTCACACTCGATTCACCTGCTTCAATCTGGACGTCACCGCGATTTAATGCCGGCTCTTTGACCAATGTCCAGTTTCGGAAATCCAGCTCTTTTTCGCCATAAGCAGAATGAATCACTTCAACATCTTCTGGATGGAGTTTTAATGTAATGGCATGACCGGATACAGGCAGGGACTCAACCGACGATTTGACGGTATCTAAGATCACTTGCGGATTGGTTTGTACTTCAACGTGAACGACTTCTTTGACCAAGGTTAAAACCATATCGACCAGCTGTTTTTCGACTTGGGCATTCATCAACTCTAGCGGTTGAGCAAATTGATTGGCAAGACCAACGAAAATATCAACCTGCTGCTGGATGAGAGTTTGCCCTTCAGCGACCCCCTCGGTTTTGCCTTGCTCAACACCTTCTTGGTGTCCTGCAATCAGCCCTTCTTCTTTGCCTTTTTCATAACCTTGTTTGAATCCGGCTTCTTGGCCTTGGTGCAAACCTTCTTGATAAGCCCCTTGTTTGATCTGGCCAATCTCTTCTTCGCTGAGTTGCAGCGGCTCTTCAACCACAGGCTCATCAAAACTTGGCATCCAACCGGGGTCGTAGTTCATTGCCGTTTCTTTGGCTTTTTTATTGATCTCTGCGCCGTAGTCCGGCAACCCCCACTTTTTGGCTTGTTCAATATTAGCGTCTGCATCTAAACGTAAAAAGCCGCGTTTTCTTTCTCCAGACATAATGCTACCTATTGTTGAGTCAGGGTTAGATTATAAGAATTCGTCTGCGCCGCCAGACAGCATAATTTCGCCACTGTCGGCCATACGACGTGCAATCGCCAGAATCTCTTTTTGCGCCGCTTCGACATCTGATACTTTAATCGGAGGCATGGCTTCCAGATCATCTTTCATCATCTCAGCTGCACGTTTTGACATGTTTTTGAAGATCTTCTCACGCAATGCGTCATCAGCACCTTTAAGTGCTTTTTGCAGTACATCTTGCGGTACATCACGCAGCAATTTTTGAATGCCTTGGTCGTCCACTTCGACTAAGTTTTCGAACACGAACATCAGATCTTGGATCTGCGTTGCCATGTCTTCATCTTGCTCACGCATCTGATCCATGAGGATGCCTTCGATATTGTTATCGAGGTAGTTCATGATATCAGCCGCGGCTTTCAAGCCACCAATTTTCGCCGCTTGCGCGCCCGCTTGACCGGCAAATTGTTTCTCCATGATTTCATTCAACTCAGCCAATGCCGAAGGTTGTACTTCTTCAAGGTTGGCAATGCGCATCAATAAGTCTAAACGGTCACGTTCAGCAAACTGCGCCAAAATTTCAGCCGATTGATCCGGTTCTAAATACGATAAAACAATGGTTTGGATTTGTGGGTGTTCATTAACAATGATGCTCGCCACTTGTCGTGGGTCCATCCATTTCAATGAATCCAACCCTTTTGAACCCGTGCCAAGCAAAATTTGATCGACCAAGTTATTGGCTTTATCGGCACCTAATGCAGCGATAAGCGCGTTACGCATAAAGTCTTCGCTGCCCATACCGATATTGGTGTATTTCTGAATATCTTCGAGGAAAGCACGATGCACCGCGCCGACTTTCTCTTGGCTAAGCTCTTTCGCTTTCGCCATCGCGCTACCGACTCGTTGTACCTGTTTAGGTTCAAGATGGCGGATGATGCCAGCGGCGTCCTCTTCGTTTAAGCTCAACAACAAAATAGCCGCTTTTTCATCACCAGAAATTGTTGAAATATCAACCGATGATTCTGTCACTTCTGTTCCACTCTTATTTTTATTATCAGGCATTTTGCATCCAATTCTTCACTACTTGAGCCGCAAGTTCAGGCTCATTGGCCACTAGAGCACGCACCGCTTTCAGTACATCCTCATCCTTGTGTAAGTTTGGCAAATCAATACCGGAACCAAACTCAAAGAGATCACCGCCATCAATACCACTGCCAATTAAACTGGTTTCACCATCAGCACCAATCGGTAAACCATCAGGTCCGTACATTGGGTCATCATCATCCGCAGCAGGGTTGAGCAGTTTTTTCAGCGCAGGGCGAACCAGCACCAGCACCACAACCACAATAACCAAGGCACTAGCAAACCAGCGTACCCAATCATTGAAGTTTGGATGCTCCCAAATAGGGACATCAACCATTGACTCAACTTCAGGCACGGCAAATTGCATGCTCAAGACATTCAACAAATCGCCACGGTTTTCATCAAAGCCAACCGTCCCAATCAATACTTGTCGCACGGCGCTAATTTCACTTTCGCTCAGGGGAGTATAGGTGACTTCGCCAGTCTCTGGGTTAACCGATGGTCGGTTTTTAATCGCCACCGCAACGGTTTGGCGATTCACCACACCCGATTGTTTGCGTTCATGACTGATGGTGGTATCGAGTTCAAAATTGCGCGTGGCTTCTTTATGGACCGAACCTTGCCCAAGTACCGAGCCATCTTTCATCTGCGCAACGTCTTGTGGGATAGAAGCATCCGCAGGTGGCTGATTACTTAATGCACCTGGAACGCCAGCCACCACATTGCCGTTGTTATAGTCTTCAAGCGTATATTCGCTGCGTGTCGCTGGCGTATTCGGGTCAAAGCGTTTACGCGTTTGTTCAATGGCACTGAAATCCAGTTGGATATCCACTTGGGCGGTGTAATTACCAAAGCCTAGAATTGGGATTAATACCGAATCAATTTTGTCACGCAGCGCCTCTTCTTGCTTGCGTTCAAGTTCTTGTTCTTTACGACGAGCAGAAGAGACGGGGTCTTGAGAGCCTGAGCTGAGCAGCCGACCATGTTGATCAGTCACGGTAATTCGATTGGGTTTCATCCCTGGCACAGCGCTGGCGACCATATCGACAATAGAGTCGACCTCTTCTTGTTTAAGGTTCGCGCCAGTTCGCAAGGTAAGAAATACGGAGGCAGAAGCATCTTGGTTATGACGAACAAATACACTTTGCTTAGGCAGCGCCAATAACACACGAGCTTTGTTGACGAGCTTCATCTCTTCAATCGCTTTGGCAAGCTGACGTTCACGGCTAAGTTTAAGGCGCTCTTGCTCAAGGCGCTGAGAAACACCAAAGCCCATGTCTTGCATCAAGATTTCATCGCCCGCTTGCTTGTTTTGATTTAACCCTGCACGGACGAGGTTGAGTTTTAAGCTGTTGTATTCACTGGATGGCACTAAGATAGTATTACCATCTAATTTGTAGGTCAGTTTCTGCTGATCAAGATAATCGAGGACAGGAATAAGTTCTTCGGTTTCATAAGCGCCAAGCGGGCGCATTTCAGGTTCTCGAACCCAAAAGAACAACATGACAATCAGTGCCACACAGATGGAAATAGAGAGGACTAACACCACCTGGCGCAACAAGTCCAAGTCGCCCATCGCAAAATCACTTTTGGATGAACTCTTCTCTTCAAGATCTGGGTTTTGCGTGTCCATGTCTAGATCTGAGCTCGCCATTAAAGCGTGGTCAGAACCACTGGTCACGGTAAGATCGGTTGTTTGCTTATCTTCTGCCACGGCGGCTACCTAATTTATACGGGCATATTCATGAGTTCTTTGTAGGCGTCGACAAGTTTATTTCGAACTTGAATCGTCGCTTCAAAGGCTACACTCGACTTGTTACGAGCAATCATCACATCCGATAGTGAGACATTTTCATCTCCCCGATCAAAGCGGGTTTGTAAATTACCTGAGGTCTTTTGCAAACTGTTCACGTTATTAATGGCTTTGGAAAGCATGTCGCCAAAATCAGCACTCACACTTTGTCCAGTTGCCGTAGGACGAGCATTGGTTGCTTCCAACATCATTGTTTGCATTTCGCTGTTTAAACCATCAAGTCTCATTGCTACCTCTAACGCCAAATCTTTGACTGCTGTGCTGCTTCTTTCTGTGATGCAGCAATTTATATGCCATCACCCACTTTGGGGTTAATTCGGGATATCAATTCCTGCATCACGCATTTTTGCTAATTTGTAACGCAGTGTCCTAGGGCTAATTCCGAGCTTATCTGCCATCTCTTTACGGCGGCCTTGGCACTCGACTAAAGTATCCATGATAATGGTGTACTCTTGAACTCTCAGCTCATCACCCAATGCAGCGCCATTGTTATTAAACAGCTTGTTCACTTCGGCTTGTGCTACAGGCTTAATCTCTGGTGTGGCAATATCGCTGCGCTCTACGACTTGTTGCAGGCTGCTAGCATCTTGCCAATCAACCCCTTCCAACAAGATATGTTCACTTGCAATGTCTCCTTGCTCGCTCAAGATCAGCGCGCGTTGCACGACGTTATCAAGTTCACGGACGTTGCCCGGCCAAGCGTAACTAAGCAACTTGTTAATGGCTTGCGGCGCGATACGAGGCACAGGTAAACCAAGTTTAGTGCAGTGACGCTCTACAAGGTGGTGAGCCAGCGGTTCAATATCCCCTTTGCGGTCACGTAGCGCTGGCCATGAGATTGGGAAGACGTTGAGGCGATAATATAAATCATCACGGAAATTGCCTTCCTGCACATACTGCTTTAGGTCGCGGTTGCTGGTCGCCAATACGCGGACATCAAGCTTAATGCTTTTACGCCCCCCCAAGCGTTCCACTTCACGCTCTTGGAGTACACGCAGCAGTTTTGCTTGTAGGTTCAGATCCATCTCGCTGATCTCATCGAGTAAAATGGTCCCACCTTGTGCTTGTTCAAATTTGCCCGGACAAGCTTGTACCGCTCCTGTAAATGCCCCTTTTTCATAACCAAATAAGGTGGCTTCGAGCATGTTGTCTGGAATGGCGGCGCAGTTGATCGCCACAAATGGCCCATCTTTACGCGGAGATGAGTTATGAATGTAGCGAGACATGACCTCTTTTCCAGAGCCGCTTGGGCCCAAAATCATGACGTTAGCATCGGTTTTTGCCACTTTGTCGGCAAGTGACAATAAGCGCAGGCTTTTCTCATCTGCAACAACCGCATCACCGTTATCATCCGATTTCACTGGCGCGTAACGGCTAACCATGTTGAGTAGCACTTCGGGGGCAAAGGGTTTTGCCATGTAATCAATGGCGCCCTCTTTCATCGCCGAGACCGCATCTTCAATATTGGCGTACGCCGTCATCAGCAACACGGGTAAATTGGGCCAATGCTGTTTGATGTTGCGCAGCAGTGCAAGGCCACCCATGCCAGCCATTTGAACGTCAGAGACAACAATATCAACAGGATGTGCTTTGAGTTTAATCAGTGCATCTTCGGCGCAATCAGCTTCCAGCCACTCATAACCGGCCAGCGCCAAAGTATCGACTAACGCTTCGCGTAGACCTTCATCATCTTCAACGATTAAGACTTTGCTTTGAGCCATCATCCTTCTCCAGTCTCTGTTGGTGAAGAAGGGGCATGACGCTCGAGTGGAATGCACATAGTAAAGCAAGCACCCTCCCCTTCTTCTGAAATTAATTCCAATCGCCCATCATGGGCGCGGCAGACCATTTGTACCACCGCTAACCCTAACCCCGTTCCTTGTGAGCGAGTGGTAAAAAACGGTTCCATAATTTTACTTTGCAGCGCAGCAGGGACTCCCGGGCCACTGTCTTGTACCGAGATTTTCAGCTCACCATTTACCGGGCGAAAAAAGACATCAATTTGCGACGCCTTACCCGCAATTTGTATTGCGTTCATCACTAAGTTACTCAGTGCAGAGGCAATGGCATTTGCATTACCTAACACCACAGTCCCTTCTTGTTCCACTTCCTGATGATAATCAATTGCGCTATTTTTTAATGCCGTTTCCACCATGGGAACAAATTCGCTGACCAAGTCTGTCACTGTAAACGGCTGAATGACTTTATTGTCACCACCTTTGGCAAACAACAACATATCATTGACTTGTTTTTCAAGATCATGAAGCCTATCCATCAGCTTAGACTGAAAACGCTCTCTTGTAGCGTTTGGCAAGTTAGGCGCACCTAAATTTGAGGCATAGAGCATGGCACTGGATAACGGTGTGCGAACTTGGTGTGCCAAAGACGCCACCATTCGACCGAGTGAGGATAAGCGCTGTAAATCACTGATGCGTGATTGAAGTAACCGAGTTTCGGTTAAATCGGTGATTAATATCAATTGGCCTGTTGCTGATGCTGAAATGGCTAATCTCACTTTACGACCATTGCGCAGCGAGATTTCATGCCCATCATCTTCTCTCGGCGCAAAAGCACTTTGAATGACGGAATACCATTTTTCACCCGCCAATGGGACTTGCAATAACCGCTGAGCTTCAGGGTTAGCTTCTCTGACTACGCCTTGAGTATCGAGCAAAATGACGCCAGCAGGCATCACATCAAGAACCTGTTTATAGCGCTCAACTTGATCCTCTACAGAATCCAAGTGAGATTGATTAATGGGTGTGTCAGGAGACTGCATGTCGAAATTCTACCTATAAAACAACAATAGCCTAACACGCAAAATACATGCCAGGCTATTTTTCTTTAAAATCAAAGAATTAATCCACTGCCAATATATTGACTAAACTTTACCCATGCTGTTTTTGAATCACCGTTGCATATTGTATTTACGCATTTTTTCAACCAAGGTCGTACGGCGCATACCCAGCATATCAGCGGCACGCGCTACCACTCCGCCTTGAGCTTCAAGGGCTTGGTTGATCATATTGACTTCCAAGTCCGCCAATAGCTCTTTCAAATTCACGCCTTCAGGAGGCAATGACTGCGGTGCGTTGAGATTTTCGTGCATCTCTTCGACGTCTTCAAAACTGAAGTTTTCAGAGAAAATACCCGCCAGCACATCACGTTCTTGGTCTTCAACAGAACCATAAGAGCTGTGCTCTGGTTGGAATTCTGGAATATCACTATAGCGGTATTTAGTTGGTAAATGATTGACGTCGACGAGACTATTTGGATAGAGAATGATCATCCGCTCAACTAAATTCGCTAGTTCACGAACATTGCCCGGCCAATTGTGTTCCATTAACGAATTGACAGCTCGCGGGGTAAAACAAAATGGCTGTCCACCTTCCGCTTCCATACGTGTCATGAGTTCTTGTAACAGCAATGGGATGTCGTCTTTGCGATCTTTTAGCGCTGGCATTTCAATTGGGAAAACATTGAGTCGATAGTAAAGATCTTCACGAAATGATTCATCATCAATCATGTTTTCTAAATTGCGGTGAGTCGCTGACACCACACGCACATTCACTTTAATGGTGGTGTTACCGCCCACACGTTCAAAGCAGCGCTCTTGTAACACACGCAACAACTTTACCTGCATCGACATCGGCATATCACCGATCTCATCGAGAAATAAAGTACCGCCTTCGGCAAGCTCAAAACGACCTTTACGCGCGGTTATCGCTCCGGTAAACGCCCCTTTTTCATGACCAAATAATTCACTTTCAAGTAAATCAGCCGGAATCGCACCACAGTTAATCGGCACAAACGGACCGTTGCGGCGTGCAGAATGATAATGGATGTTACGCGCAACCACTTCTTTGCCCGTTCCAGATTCACCTAAGATCAACACATTGGCTTCTGTGCCTGAGACTTGCTCAATCAAATGGCGAACTTCTTGGATACCATGACTTTGGCCTACAAGGCTACGAAATAAGGTATTCTTACGCGATGTAGAGGGAACTTGCACGCCTTTGCGTCCTAAAAATTCTTTGCAATGTCGTAATGCGTCACTCAGTTGAGGGTAATTAAGAGGTGACTCAAGTTCACCGACGTATTGAGTAAATTCTTCCAATGAATATGGCTGCTTGTTTGCCATTAGAAGTGGAATATAATTGGCCTTAGTCAACCACTGAGCTATCTCATCAGTTAACTGCTCACTTTTTAGCGATCCAATAATGCAGCCCCCCCACAATCTTGAACAATCAATATCCTTGATTTGGGATGACTCGATCGCCTCGCAGTGCTCTCCAACAAATTCTAAAATGTTACTTAGATTGAGACGGATCTGCGGATCGTCTTCTATCACAAGCAGTTTTGCTAAACCTTGCATAGGTGAGAAT
>NZ_NDIM01000059.1:0-12009 GCF_002241375.1 Vibrio sp. V19_P1S1T109
AAATTCGGTTAAGCCTTGAATCAAAGCCAAAAAAAACGCTTCTAAATAACTCATTATTAACTCTTAATTAATGTCGAACCAAAGTTTGACAGGGGTGAGCGATTCTAAGTTGATCGCCTGTTGCCATATTTGACGCACACTACGACCATCATTGGGAACGATCCGTTCCGGTAACAAATCGTAAAGTGGTTGTATGACAAATGGATATTTAAAGATATCACTGCGTGGCAGTTCAGGATCTTGCGCTGAAATTTCTTCACCAAACAAGATGATATCGAGATCTAAGGTGCGATCTTGAAATTTTTTCGCCTGCGGATCGCGCCCCCATCGAGATTCAATCGCTCGAAGTTGCGCCACGAAATCACTCAACGAAAGCCTTGTTTCCAGCGCAACGACTAAATTATAAAAAGCCGCACTATTGAAACCAACCGATGCACATTCGTAAATGGTCGAGATCTGTAGTTGATTTCCGATGGTCGACAATTCCTCGATGGCCGCTTCGATATGTTTGCGTCTTTCAATATTAGAACCGACGCCAACATAGACAGTCGTCATGCATGGCCTCGTTCAATGATAACGCCAACACTGGATGCCTGTGCTACCGCGCCGGGCTTTGCTAAGCGAATTTTAACCCAAGGAACAGAAAAGCGCTGCATGATAAGCTCTGCTACTTCTTCTGCAACACGCTCAACCAATAAAAAGCGACCATTTTCAATGTGCGCGATCACCGTTTGGCTCACTTGTGCGTAGTCTAACGCATCGCTCACATCATCACTTTTAGCTGCGGGTTGATTGTCGTGCGCCATTTCGATGTCGAGCACTAATTTCTGCTTGATCTCTTGTTCCCAATCATACACACCAATGGTGGTGATCACCGTCAGCTGTTCAATAAAGACTTTATCCATTTTTGCGTCTCTTCCTCTAGAGGTCGGATACCCTAATTACGTAAAAAATCGTACTATTTTGCCTAATCGCGATATCATATACCCAAACTGAGTCGAGATGCGAAATCCAAAACATTTTTTTGCTTTTCATCATGGTTAACAATGGCTTGTGAACTTGCTTTAGGGCATTTCCACTGCAGAGGTACTTATGACACCACTCGCACTGATAATGATCATTTCTGCCTATTTACTGGGTTCGATCTCAAGTGCGGTGTTGATCTGCCGTTTATTACGCCTGCCCGATCCTCGCAATATGGGCTCAAATAACCCCGGTGCAACTAACGTATTACGCATTGGTGGAAAAAAAGCCGCCATCGCGGTACTGCTGTGTGACATGCTCAAAGGTACTATTCCAGTATGGGGCAGCTACTATTTGGGGATTGACCCCATTCTATTGGGCCTAGTCGCCATCGCCGCTTGCCTTGGCCATATGTATCCTATTTTCTTTCATTTTAAAGGCGGAAAAGGTGTTGCAACAGCACTGGGAGCAATCGCACCGATCGGTTTAGATCTCACCGCACTTATCATATTGACTTGGGTCAGCGTTGCATTTTTATTTCGCTATTCATCCTTAGCGGCTTTGGTTACCGTGCTGCTCGCTCCGTTCTACACTTGGTTGATCAAACCGCAATATACCTTACCGGTAGCAATGCTGTGCTGCCTTATCGTGTTTCGTCATCACCAAAATATTAAACGGTTATTGGCTGGCACAGAGCCGAAAGTGGGTGAGAAAAAAACACTTGGTTCTTGAGCTAGCTTGGATGATGGATAAACCCGCTTGCAAATAACGTCAATGACGAATAAGCAAAAGGCCTCTTACGAAGCCTTTTTTGATTAAGCATGACCCGGTAATTAGAGAAGACTAGCTAAGCGCTTTTTTCAAGAAACGGGTCAACATGGCGGTAACGTATTCAGGTTGCTCTAAGTTACTGATATGTCCAGCATTAGCAATAACCTCTAACTCACTGCCGTGAATGGCATCATTCATTAAGTAAGCCTCAAGAGGCGGACGAGGCATATCTTCAGCGCCAGCTGCAATCAGCACTGGCAACCTCAATTGCTCCACCTCTTCAATCATGTCACGACGACCGAAGATCATTTTCCCCAACCGAGCCACTTCCACCGCTTGTTGACCAGTAAGCGCCGATAAATGTTGCTTGAATCCAGCCACTAATGCCGGAGATTGCTGCTCGCCATCTTTTGCAAAAAACATCGGTACAACTGCATCAACAATCGGTGCTGGCACTTGCTGCATCGCCGCAATCGCATCGAGCATGGCAAAATATTTTGCATGGCTGACTTCAGGCTCTAGACCAACAAAGGTATCCATCATCACTAATGATTTCACGCGCGCAGGCGCAAGAACGGCTAACTCAGCCCCCCACATTCCACCTACAGAAAGACCAATGATAGAAAACTGCTCAATCGATAAGTGGTCCATCAAAGCCAAAATATGCTGAGCATAATCTTTTAGTGTGTTCATGGATGACGGTGCGAAATCTGACTGACCATGCGCCCATAAATCAGGCACGATACAGCGGTAGTGTTGACTCAACGCTTCCAGCTGAGGTGCCCACATTGCGCTATCCCACAGATAGCTGTGACCGAAAACAAGCACTTCACCTTGCCCTTGATCCAAATAACGCATCTGGCAATCATCAATAACAAATGTCTTCATTGTGAATCCAATATTAGTAAAGTAGGTTGGCATTGTAGCATTGATATGAGCGATAACAGCTCAGAGCAGAATGTAAGCAATGGCTAATTAAAATCAATACAGAACGCCACAGAAACGGAAGTACCAAAGAACAAAACGGCCTCTAAAAAGAGACCGTTGCGACACCCGCTAAATAATGGGTTTAAGTTGATCAATCGGCCAGCGAGGTGTTGCCTGCACCGCTAAATCGACTGTTTCACCATTTTTTAAACGCTGCATACCCGCATAAGCAATCATTGCACCGTTGTCGGTACAAAACTCAGTACGCGGGTAATACACTTCACCACCAATTTTTTTCGCCAGTGCGCCAAGCTCTGCGCGTAACTGTTTATTGGCACTCACGCCACCGGCAATAACAATGCGTTTCATGCCAGTTTGCTCAAGGGCGCGTTTGCACTTAATCACTAAAGTGCCACACACCGCCTCTTGAAAGGCATACGCAATATCCGCTCGGGTCTGATCATCATTCTCATTAGCTGCAATCGTATTGGCTGTAAATGTTTTTAAACCAGAGAAACTCATGTCTAACCCTGGTCGATCCGTCATCGGACGCGGAAACTTAAAACGCCCTGGCGTTCCTTTTTCAGCCAAACGAGCCAACAATGGCCCCCCAGGATAATCAAGCCCCATCAGCTTCGCGGTTTTATCAAACGCCTCACCGGCCGCGTCATCAATAGACTCTCCGAGGATCTTATATTCACCAATCCCTTTCACCTCTACCATCATGGAATGACCACCGGAAACCAGTACGGCCACAAACGGAAACGGAGGCGGATTATCTTCAAGCATCGGAGCTAAAAGGTGCCCTTCCATATGATGAACAGGCACCGCAGGCACATTCCACGCATAAGCCAAACTACGGCCAATCGTCGCGCCAACAAGCAGCGCACCCACTAAACCAGGACCTGCGGTGTAAGCCACGCCATCAATATCCGCAGGCGTCAAATTCGCTTCAGCCATCGCTGCTTTTATCAGTGGAATGGTCTTTTTAACATGGTCTCTAGAAGCAAGCTCCGGCACCACACCGCCGTAATCGGCGTGCAGTTTTACTTGGCTGTACAATTGATGAGAAAGTAAGCCTTTCTCTTCGTCATAAATGGCGATGCCAGTCTCGTCACACGAGGTTTCAATACCAATAATGCGCATAATTTTCTCAGCACGCTTTCATCAACAATTGGAAATGGCCGCCATGTTACCCCGCCTTGGCTCCGTAAACAAATTTTGTACAGACTATAATCGACAAAGTGCTTTACAAAGCTATTGCGATCGGATTAAAATTCCGCACCATTTTTGATCAAGCTGATAACCGAGCAAACAGACAAGAAATCTTGTGGTTTAAGCCTCAAAATATCAGCGTTAACGAATAACCCCTGAGGTGAAAGGCATATGCCAATAGTTAAAGTACGTGAAAACGAACCGTTCGATGTTGCATTACGTCGTTTCAAGCGCTCTTGCGAAAAAGCAGGTATCCTTTCTGAAGTGCGTCGTCGTGAGCACTATGAAAAACCAACTACCGTTCGCAAACGCGCTAAAGCAGCAGCTCAAAAGCGTCACGCTAAGAAGCTAGCTCGCGAAAACGCACGTCGCGTTCGCCTGTACTAATAACCTTTTTCCATTAAGGAACGAGAGTTATGGCTCTAATTGATATCCTCAAAGAAGAGCAAAAATTAGCGATGAAAGCCAAGGATAAAGTACGCCTTGGCACTATTCGTTTAGCCTTATCCGCGATCAAACAACGAGAAGTCGACGAGCAGATCACTCTGAACGACGACGATATTCTTGCTGTGATGGTAAAAATGGTTAAACAGCGTCGCGACTCTGTCGCTCAATATGAAGCTGCCAATCGCCAAGATCTCGCAGATGCAGAGCAAGCAGAAATCACTATCCTTGAGGCATTTATGCCTCAGCCGTTGAGCGATGATGAAGTGAGCGCATTAATTGATGATGCGATCACCCAGTCCGCTGCTGCTGGCATGCAAGACATGGGGAAAGTGATGGCTGTCTTGAAACCGCAAATTCAAGGGCGTGCAGATATGGGTAAAGTCAGCGGATTAGTTCGAACTAAACTCGCTTAAATGCCCGCATCAAATTGCATCAAGCCGTGCTATCCTCTGGAGCGCACGGCTTGTTTGTATCTAATCATTCGTTTTAATCTTTTCTTTTAGGTTTTATGGCAGGACACATCCCTCGCAGTTTTATTGATGATCTCCTTGCTCGACTTGATATTGTCGACATCATAGACGCACGTGTGAAACTTAAGAAAAAAGGTAAGAACTACGGTGCTTGCTGCCCATTCCATAATGAAAAAACGCCCTCATTTAGTGTAAGCCAAGAAAAACAGTTCTATCACTGCTTTGGTTGTGGCGTGCATGGCAACGCCATCGACTTCATGATGGAATATGAACGCCTTGAATTCGTCGAGGCCATCGAAGAATTGGCTTCTTTTGTGGGGCTAGAAGTTCCCCGAGAGCAACGCTCTAGTGGCCATTTCTCATCAGCCCCTAAAGCCAATAGTGAAGAAAAACGCACCCTTTATGACTTAATGGGCAGCATTGCGCAGTTTTACCGCAACCAACTCAAAGTTCCGGGTAATCGTCATGCCATCGAGTATCTGAAAGATCGCGGTCTTTCTGGCGAAATCGTGCAGAAATTTGGTATTGGCTATATCGCTGACGAATGGGATTTAGTGCGCAAAAACTTCGGTCAGCAACAAGAAAGCCAAGAGATGCTCGTCACTGGCGGTATGTTGATCGAAAATGACAAAGGCAACCGCTACGATCGTTTTCGTGGACGTATTATGTTTCCCATTCGCGACCGCCGCGGACGAGTGATCGGCTTTGGTGGACGCGTTACGGGTGATGGAACGCCAAAATACCTGAACTCCCCAGAAACCCCCATTTTCCATAAAGGTAAAGAGCTGTATGGCCTATACGATGTCATGCAAGCCTATCGTGAACCCCCGCAAATATTAGTTGTTGAAGGTTATATGGATGTGGTGGCACTGGCGCAATATGGAGTGGACTACTCGGTTGCTTCGCTAGGAACCTCAACTACTGGCGATCACCTGCAACTGCTTTTTCGCCAAACCAATACGGTGGTCTGTTGCTATGATGGTGACCGAGCAGGACGAGAAGCGGCGTGGCGCGCACTGGAAAATGCGTTGAGTTATCTCAAAAGTGGCAATATTCTTAAATTTCTGTTTTTACCTGATGGTGAAGACCCAGATAGCTACATCAGAACCCATGGAAAAGCGGCCTTTGAACAGTTAGTGCAAGATGCTGAACCCCTATCCAAATACCTATTTACCAACCTACTGTCACAAGTTGATGTCGGTAATAACGAAGGGAAAGCAGCGCTTGAGGCGCTGGCATTACCACTGATTAATAAAGTGCCAGACACATCTCTACAAGCGCAATTGCTCAAAATATTAGGGCAAAAAACTGGGATTTATAAAAAGCCATCACTGCCAGAATCAGACAAACACCGCTCACAACCACACAAAGAGCTCAAACGCACACCGATGCGTGAAGTGATCGCTTTGCTTATTCAAAATCCAAGCTATGCTGAAATGGTACCTGATATTTCCAGCGTTCAATCCTTGCCCATACCCGGTTTAAGTTTATTAATTGAGGTACTTGAGAATTGTCAAGCGTACCCCAATATTACTACAGGCCAATTGCTTGAACACTGGCGCGGTAATAAAAACGAGACCCTTCTGTCTCGCCTCGCAAGTTGGGAAATTCCACTTGTTGAAGACAACCAAGAAGAACTATTTTTAGATTCATTGGACAAAATATTGGCTCAATGCATCGAAAAGCAAATTGAAAACCTGCAGGCAAAAGAAAGAAGCGTCGGTTTATCAGCCGAAGAGAGACGGGAGCTTCAAGACTTAATGAAAGACTTGAAAGCGTAACCCAGTTTAAATAGTCAGCAATGAATAAATTTGTTAGTATATGTGGTTTGCATTTCGCATACTAATTCCTTCACCAGATATGAAGTTGGATACCGTCTATGGATCAAAATCCGCAGTCACAGCTAAAACTACTTGTCATTAAAGGCAAAGAGCAAGGCTATCTGACCTACGCCGAAGTAAATGACCACCTACCAGCAGAAATCGTAGATTCCGAGCAGGTAGAAGATATCATTCAGATGATCAATGACATGGGCATTAAGGTGGTAGAAACTGCCCCTGATGCCGATGATCTTGCTCTAAATGATGACAACGCAATCACCGATGAGGATGCTGCCGAAGCTGCAGCCGCTGCATTATCCAGTGTAGAAAGCGAAATTGGTCGTACTACCGACCCTGTGCGCATGTATATGCGCGAAATGGGTACCGTAGAACTGCTGACTCGCGAAGGTGAAATTGATATCGCTAAGCGTATTGAAGATGGTATTAACCAAGTTCAACGCGCAGTGGCTGAATATCCAGGCACCATTCCATACATCTTAGAGCAATTTGACAAAGTTCTTGCTGAAGAACTTCGTTTAACAGACCTGATCTCAGGTTTTGTTGATCCTGACTCAGATGCAACGAACGCCCCAACAGCGACCCATATCGGTTCAGAGCTTGCTAGCGCTGACCTTGCTGATGAAGACGACCTCGATGATGACGACGATGACGACAGCGAAGATACTGACTCTGAAGAAGATGCAGGAATCGACCCTGAGCTTGCGCTAGAAAAATTCACCGAACTACGCAACAAGTATCAAAATCTTCAACTCGCGAAAAATGAGCATGGCTATGACAGCAATAAAGCCGCCCAAGCCACCGAGTTGATGTTGGATATTTTCCGTGAATTCCGACTCACGCCAAAGCAATTTGACTACCTAGTCAACAAGCTTCGCACCTCTATGGATCGTGTTCGTACTCAAGAACGTCTGATCATGAGAGCTGCGGTCGAATACGGTAAAATGCCTAAAAAATCATTCATTGCCTTATTCACTGGCAATGAATCAAGCGATGCATGGTTAGATGAAGTACTCGCTTCAGAAAAACCTTATGCAGAAAAAATCAGACAGCAAGAAGAAGACATTCGTCGTTCAATTCATAAATTGAAAATGATCGAAGAAGAAACGTCTTTGAATGTGCAAAACATTAAAGACATCAGCCGTCGCATGTCTATCGGTGAAGCGAAAGCTCGTCGAGCGAAAAAAGAGATGGTTGAAGCAAACTTGCGTCTGGTTATTTCTATCGCGAAGAAATACACCAACCGTGGCCTGCAGTTCTTGGATCTTATCCAAGAAGGTAATATCGGCCTGATGAAAGCGGTAGATAAGTTTGAATACCGCCGTGGTTATAAGTTCTCAACTTACGCCACTTGGTGGATTCGCCAAGCTATCACACGTTCAATTGCAGACCAAGCACGTACTATTCGTATTCCAGTGCACATGATCGAAACGATCAACAAACTGAATCGAATCTCACGTCAGATGCTGCAAGAGATGGGCCGTGAGCCTCTGCCAGAAGAATTGGCAGAACGCATGCAAATGCCAGAAGATAAAATTCGTAAAGTACTGAAAATTGCTAAAGAGCCAATCTCTATGGAGACACCTATCGGTGACGACGAAGATTCGCATCTTGGTGACTTTATCGAGGATACAACCCTTGAACTACCACTTGATTCTGCTACGGCCACCAGCCTAAGAGCAGCGACTCGTGACGTTCTTGCTGGCCTAACTCCTCGTGAAGCGAAAGTACTGCGTATGCGTTTCGGTATTGATATGAATACAGACCATACGCTAGAAGAAGTCGGTAAGCAGTTTGACGTAACGCGTGAGCGTATCCGCCAAATTGAAGCGAAAGCACTGCGTAAACTGCGTCACCCAAGCCGCTCTGAAACATTGCGCAGCTTCCTAGACGAGTAATCGCAACCTATCCAATCTAAAAGGTGAGCACAAGCTCACCTTTTTTGTATCTCATAGTTTAAGTGGATAAAAACTAAGCGCATTTACCCTATTTTGCGGGTAGACACTCATAACTCCATCCCCTATAATCACACACCTAATTTGGCCCCTTAGCTCAGTGGTTAGAGCAGTCGACTCATAATCGATTGGTCCCCAGTTCAAGTCTGGGAGGGGCCACCACTTTCTCTTCTACATATGTCTACCAACGTCTATCCACCCCAATACAATCAACACTTAGCAAGCAATCTTTGTCTATAGCTGTCTATGCTCATCTTGTAACATCCACGTTTTAATGTACCATCGAATGTACCAACGGCTAAATATCGACTATTTTGGTGGTACATCATGGCAAAAAGAGTGGTCCCTTTAACTAACACTCAAGTTAAACAAGCTAAAGAATCCGACAAAGAATACACACTCTCTGATGGTGATGGCCTTCAATTGCGTGTTAAAACGAATGGCACAAAGTTATGGATTCTGAAATACACTCATCCAATAACAAAAAAAAGAAACAACATAAGCTTTGGCAGTTTTCCTGATGTCTCTCTTGCCGAGGCAAGGAAAAGACGTTCTGAAGCAAAAACTCTTTTAGCTCTCAATATCGATCCTAAGCAGCATAAAGATGAACTGCTCTTAAAAGAAAGAGCTGAGCTTGAAAATACCTTTGGTAAATTTTCTGATAGATGGTTAGCACTCAAGAAAGAAAGCGTAAAACCGGAAACAGCAGATAAAGCTTATCGTGCTCTTGAGAAACATATCCTACCTAAACTTGGGAATGTCCCCATCCAAGACATCAAACCCAGAACGGTACTCAGTATTCTTGAGCCAGTAAAGGCACAAGGGACTCTAGAAACAGTTAAAAGACTATGCCGTATAATCAATGAGGTTATGCGTCTTGCTGTAGCATCAGGTGACATAGAAGTAAACTACCTAGCAGACATCACCAAGCTCTTTCCGGCCCCTAAACGCCAGCATATGGTAACTATCGAACCAGAAAGACTACCAGAGTTGATGCAAGCTATAGCTGGTGCAAACATTACACTATCTACTCGTTGCTTACTTGAGTGGCAACTACACACAATGACAAGACCGATTGAAAGCGCTACAGCACGTTGGCAGGACATAGATTTTCAAAATAAAGTGTGGGTTGTTCCTGAAGAAAGAATGAAGATGAAGCGTCCCCACACAATCCCTCTTACAGAGCAAACTTTGGCACTTTTAGAAATAATGAAGCCAATCAGTGGTCATAGAGAATTCATCTTCCCAAGTAACAAAGATCCGAAAAGCCATGTAAATAGTCAGAGTGCTAATATGGCGCTGAAAAGGATGGGGTTTGAAGGACAGTTGGTTTCTCATGGACTAAGAGCATTAGCAAGTACCACTCTTAACGAGCAAGGGTTCAATCCTGACGTTATTGAAGCTGCGCTAGCTCATGTTGATAAGAATGAAGTTCGGAAAGCTTATAATCGTGCTGAATATCTTGAGCAACGCAGAAAGCTCATGTGCTGGTGGAGCGATCATATAACCGCTTCCGCTGAGGGGAATGTCTCACTCGTGAGGAGAAAAGGGCTTAAATTGGCAGGGTGATACTGAATATCCACACTCATAATGACCAAAGCACCTATGAATAACGTAGGAACAAAAAAATAAAAGAGGCTGCGAATATGCAGCCTCTTTTATTATCCAGCAATCACAATATGTGTACAAACACGACTATTCATTTCTTTCGCGAAGTATAATGCGTAAAGCCAATTGATTTGCTTCACACAAAAGCTCCTGAAAGCCTAAATTTTTTGTTGATATGTGTAGTCTCTCAGAAAGTGATGAGAGTCTTAGAGAATCGGAACAATTCATATCAAATTTTGGCAGTCGAAGATGTTTAAAAACATTGCTGACTTGGATGCTTATTGTATGACTTTCAATATAGTTCTTAACCAGCTCACAGTTAAGTAGGCCACAAATATAATGTGCCATTTCTTTTGAGTAACATTCTACAAAATAAACTTTATGATCGGGAACATAGGGTCGGCTACCGACTAACGGCACATCTTTAGATGAACATACCGCAGCTTTGAAAGTACCACTTTGCTCAGCCCACATGACCTTATATGGTGCAAAAGAGTACTCTCCAACATTATATATATGATAAAAAGCGTATTTGTTTAACCTTGCCTTATATGTTGAACGATCTAGCAACTTATCCTTATATGCTTCTAAATATCTGAAGGTCTCTGGCAAATCATTTTCTAACCTATCTTCCGCATCAAGTAGCTTCTGCTTTGTTATCGCCTTATTGGGAACTAAGTGATATAGATTGTGCTTAGGATTGAAACAAAACGCAGAGAAATCAGCAGCACCTTTTACCATAGGGTATAGTAGTTCAGGTTCAATCCAGAACTTCTTAGCGACTCCAATATCTTTTTTACCTGCCTCTGGGCGAGTTTCTATAAGCACTAAGCCGCGCTTATGATCAACATCTAGAATCTCCACCATGTAGATACTATTCAGATCAGCCGTTACCCCTTTGCGCCCCGCAATCCAATCGGATTTGCCTCTAATATTTGAGGTTTTTTCAAAATCACCTACGCCCATTACTGCCCATGGAGAGTTTATTTCTCCGACAGGGTTGGCCTCCATAACGTTCCGCACAATACCCTTAGAAATTACATCTAATGTATCATTTTCAGAAAGGGCTTTTTTATAACCAGATTTTGCATTCCATATATAGTAAGGGACTGGGTATGGATCTACTTGCTGTTGGACCTTTTCAAATCCAACAATCACTGTCTTATTAGCCGCATCCGGGAATGGCTTTAAGCTTTTAAGATCTTCAACAAACTTAGGATGTAAATAAGATCCATCCTTAATTTTAAAACTACGGAATCCTTGTGACGATGGCGACTGAAAATGAGTTTGGGTTAAAACAAAAACCAATTTCCCACCAAATTTCAACCACTTATCAGAAACCGTATACGTAATCATTCCGGAAATATCTAGTTCATTTCCACCATGAAACTTAGTCTCTGAGAAAATGGCATATTCCTCACATGTTGGTTTCACTTTTGTTCGATAATCCTCAGGCAGTGCTGACCATCTAACCCATGGTGGATTCCCAACAATCAAATCAAACGGCTCTGTAGCAGCCGACCAGAAAAAATTTCGAATAATTCTAAACCAAATACCATTCCAATTTTTTCGATGTAAAGCTAATACCCTATTATAAGTATTTGATAATGGGGTATCCCACTCTGCGATTTTCTCTAGTTTTAGAACACCACGACGAATCAACTTTTCTTTAACTACATCATACTCAAGATCGTCATCAACGCTTTCACCCATGACAGTAAAAACTCGATCTAGTGTTAAACGATCAAAAGCTAACTCAGTAGGAATTGTAATCAAGAGATCCGCCGTTGTACTACCTATACGATACTTTACAAC
>NZ_NDIM01000316.1:0-11894 GCF_002241375.1 Vibrio sp. V19_P1S1T109
CCTAATAACTAGTCTGATAATCGAAGATTTCATTCTAGTTATTAATACGTTAATTTCCGGCTAGTTTAACTATGAAACCTTTCTTTTCTAAATAAGCTTTAATTTTGTCTCGAGCATCACCCTGGATTTCTATTTCACCATCTTTTACTGAGCCACCACACCCACAACTTTTCTTGATTTCTGCCGCGAATAGCTTTAGTGCAGTATCATCTAAATCCAAGCCGGTCACGATACTCACGCCTTTCCCTTTTCGCCCTTTTGTTTGACGATGGATTCTAACCACTCCATCTCCTTTAGGGCGTTCTATAACTTCAGGCTCAGCTTTGATACGGCCTAAATCCGTAGAATATACAAGTGTCATAAATCATTTACTTCTTTAATTGTTCTGCTTTCTGTTTTGCAAGCAAATAAGCTTCGATATGTTTTTGAATAGCCACTTTTGAACCTTTGATTAAGCGACCATTGAAAAAGCAATACCACCCATTGAGCTCACCTGTATCATTCTTCAGTGTAAAGCCGCCAAATTGCTCTTGTTTACCATTTGGAGCCTCTCTCTTCTTACCTACCGCACTGAACTCTCTAGGATCAATGATAGAGGCAGTATCACACCACCAGTCTATGCTTTTTTTAACTGCCGCAAGGTTACCAGTCAAAACATGGTTTTTGATCTTAACTTGCCATATATCTGTAGAGTTAGGCGCAGATGTAAGGGTAAATCCTCGATACGTCGCTATAGCCATATGTTATTGGTCTTTTTAATTATAGGTTAGTTAAATAATAATTGTATCTTCACCGTTATCAAGTATATTTATCGATAAACCATATTGTTATAGTGCATCAAGATGAAAAAAAACATCCCTCTCATCACAGATCCTATGATTTTAAAACAAAAGGTTACTGAATTTTCCGACACAGTTTGCTTTGAACAATTTCAACATTTGACACATTGGCAATATTCGAAGAACTCCGCTTTGGCCATGACTAAAGATTGGAATCATTTTGTTACATTTTGCAAAATAAGATGTGTTACTCCTCTTCCTGGCTCAACAACAGCTGTTAGGCAATTTATCGAAACGGAAGCTCGAGTGAGAAAATACGCGACTATCAGGCGTTACATAGTCACCATTGGTATCATCCATCACCTACTTTCGATGAAAGACCCCACGCAAAACCGACGCACTCAACTTTCTTTGTTTCGTCTTAAAGGAGAGAAAGGTGATGATGCTAAGCAAGCGACACCGTTAACGAAAAAACATTTATTAGCACTAGATATACAACTTATTCATTCACCTCACAAAAAGGATATCCGCGATCTTGCAATCTATTATGTGATGTTTGAGTGTGCTTTGAAACGAAGTGAGCTTAAAAAACTAAGTACAGGACAAGTCTTAACTGTGGATGGGCAAACGAAGATCATCGTGGGAAATGTCGATTATTATCTTTCTGAATCGGCCTCTCTTGCACTTAAAAAGTGGCTACAATTACTCAATAAAGAGTCGAAAATTGTGTTTTGTTCAATCGATCGCCATGGCAATATTTCAAATAGATCTTTAAATGATGCATCTATTTTCCGTATCTTACGTCATGCAGGGCAACGTTTAGGCATATTTGAATTGAGGTTTTCAGGCCAATCAACCCGTGTTGGTGCGGCTCAAGAACTGGCGAAACAAGGTTATAAAACTCAAGATATTCAGCAATTTGGACGATGGTTAAGCCCTGCAATGCCAGCTCAATACATTGGTAAGCTCGACATTGCAGAAAGTGAACAGATGAAATTTAAGGTCATTAAACCTTTTGATTAAGTGACGTTGTCACGCAGTTGGCTAGAAATTCATGAAACCTATGCCCATTATGCTCTAACATTTTAGGAAACATTGAAATGGGAGTCATGCCTGGGAAGGTGTTAACTTCATTAAGATAAATGTTTCCCTCTGGGGTTAAAAAGAAATCAATACGTGCAAGGTGCCTAAGCTTCATGTGGGTAAAAACCCTAGCAGCACAATCACTTATCATTTCTAATTGATCTCTGGTTAAATTCTGAGCTTGTACTTCAGTCATCGAATGGCTAGTCGCACTGTATTTTTCTTCATAAGTATAAAATGCGTCTTCTGGTGCGATGATCTCACCCGGCTTAGAAAGATATAAAACACCATCAAGCTGATAAGCGGCAACTTCTAATTCCCTAGGTTTCACTGCTTTTTCAACCAGAACTTGTTCCGAGTAGCTAAAAGCCGCATCGATTGCGCTATTGAGCTGGGAAGCCTCGGTGACTTTGTAACAACCAACAGATGAGCCTTGTCTCGCCGCTTTAATAAACACACTTCCCCATTTTTCCAGAGCCTGCTTACACTCTTGATGCGCTTGTGCATTATTTTCTGAAAGAAAAAGATAAGGTGTATTAGGAATACCCAGCGCATCGTACCAAAGCTTAGATGTAATTTTATTAAAGCTGTTAGCACTGGCTTCTGGACCACAACCTAAATATGGGATGCCAGCCAGCTCGAGCATCGATTGAATGTCGCCCGTTTCCCCTGGATAACCATGAATGCAAGGAACCACAAAATCGATATTGACGGCAACACCATTGGTATTCAACGTTGCAGCATTCGTGTCTAAGAAGCTCAGATCGCCCTTTTCACTGTACCAACCATCGGGTCGCATTTCGACGCGAATAACTTGAAAACCTTCTGTTTTTTCAAGTTGTGCTTGTAAATAGTTGGCTGACACAAGTGAAACTTCATGTTCTGACGAACCGCCACCACATAATAATAGGATTGTTGTTTGAGTCATTAAAATCTGTCCATGCTGCTGACGAATAAACTATAAAGCATGATAATCAATTCAGTGTGAAGTTACACGGTTTTAGCTAAGGAAAACCTTTTTACTGTTGTAACAGGCTAAGTTATAAGCAATAAAGGGGCATAAGCCCCTTTGATCATTTATTCGCGATAAAATCCAGAATCAGTTCAACTTATTGAGTGTCGGAAATTCCGAATTTTTGATGGTATCAATACTTTTGGCAAAAGGTTTCATTGCTTGAAACTCGGTTGGCAGTGTTTTAATTGCTTCAACAGCATCGGCACGAGTTGCGTAGTCACCATAAAGTACGGTGTACCACTTGGTTCCATTCACTACTTTATAATTTTCCCAAATAGGTTGGCCGTCAGAATTGGGCAGTTTACTGGCAAACTGATCAACTTTATTCTGTGATCCAACAGCAACGACCTGAATGGTGTAGCCAAAACGCGGATTCATTGCCGTCTGTTTAGCTGTCGGTGGAATGAGCGCTACTGCGGCTTTGCTTTGAGGGCTCATCTTAACGACTTTTTTCTCTGTATCGTTAGGAGACATCTTCACCACATTCGTTTCGACATTGCTCTCAGAAATTCCAGTAGCCATGCCTTCTTGAGCGACTACTGGTTGCTGAACCGGAGCAACTTTGTACTCTTCACGATGGCTTTCAGAGGTGACATCGGTAATGTATGTATCAGATGCACAGGCAGCCAGAAGCACTGATAAACCGACAATTGTGATTTTTTTCATGAATTGTTCAACGCCTTAAGTAGAAATTACTATAAATCATGCCGATAGCGACGCTCAGAATCAAGCTCGCTTTGTGATTATATACCTTTGTACTGTGATTTATGGCACAAAGTCGCAGTTGTCTCACGACGTAATGATCACAATCAAACCAATATAGTGAACAAGGATAGCATTTGTTCGCTAAGCTAACGGTAATTCGTGAGTGAAAGGTTCATCAACATGAACAATTTAAATCCATTCCTGAAACCAAAATCGATCGCGGTTGTTGGTGCATCAGTACGCTCGCTTCGTGCTGGCAATATTGTGATGAAGAACCTACTTCAAGGAGGCTTCGATGGTGCGATTATGCCTGTCACGCCTTATTATCCATCCGTCTGTGGCGTATTGGCCTACAAAAGTATCGAATCTCTGCCTATCGTCCCTGATATTGCGATTTTATGCACGCACGCAACACGCAACGTCACCTTATTTAAGCAATTGGCAGATAAAGGCATCAGCTCCGTCATCGTACTTTCATCTGATATGTATACTGAAGATGCTCAAGGAGTCGAAATCCAAGCCCAATGTTCTAGCATTGCAAAATCGGCAGGAATGCGCATTTTGGGCCCCAATAGCTTAGGGCTGATCCTACCTTGGTTAAATTTCAACGCTTCGTTTTCTCCTGTCACAGCCTTAAAAGGTAACATTGCCTTTATTTCACAATCTGCAGCGGTTTGTACCACGATTTTAGATTGGGCAAATGACAAAGAGATCGGATTTTCAGCATTTATTTCTCTTGGTAATGCCAGCGACATCGATTTCTCTGACTTGCTTGATTGCCTGAGCACGGATAGACACACCCAAGCCATTTTGCTTTATGTTGATACGATTAAGGATGCTCGCCGTTTTATGTCGGCAGCGCGTGCCGCGTCACGTAACCGGCGAATCTTAGTATTAAAAGGAGGAAGAACGCTTGCTGGACGTAAAGCGGCGCAAGCACATACTGGTGGAGACAATACACTCGACATTATTTATGACTCCGCAATTCAACGCACGGGTATGTTACGGGTGAATAATACCCATGAACTCTTTGCCGCTGTTGAAACACTCACTCACTCCGTTCCATTACGAGGTGAACGTCTTGCTATTATTACCAATGGTGGCGGGCCAGCTATTATGGCCGTCGATACCTTGTTAGATCGAGGCGGAAAGCTTGCCGATCTTGAAGAGTCTACTTATCAAAAACTAAATCAGTGCCTGCCTAAAAGTTGGTCTCACAGTAATCCGGTCGATATGGTGGGTGATGCGGATCATACTCGCTACGTTAATACACTAAATGTGCTGCTAGATAGTGATAAAACCGATGCCATTCTCATTATGCACAGCCCATCTGCGATTGCGCAGTCTGAACAAACCGCTCAAGCGGTGGTCGACGCCATTAAAGCACACCCTCGCCATAAACGTTTTAACATCCTAACCAATTGGTCAGGAGAACTTACCGCGCGCCCGGCTAGACAAATATTTACCCAAGCGGGCATCCCAACCTATCGAACGCCAGAAAGTGCAGTTGTGGCATTCATGCACTTAGTCGAGTACCGTCGAAATCAAAAACAACTAATGGAAACGCCGACAACCGCAGAACCCGTCCATGTATCAGAAATACACAGCGCGCAGCAATGGATAGCGGAGCAACTGGATATACACCCTACCCGCCACCTTGATACACACCAAATAGGCAAGCTATTTAAATGTTTTAATTTTAACGTATTACCAACTTGGATAGCTTCTGATGCCAGTGAAGCGGTACATATTGCCGAGCAAATTGGTTACCCAGTCGTGGTGAAATTGCGTTCGCCCGATATTACGCATAAATCAGATGTGCAAGGCGTGATGCTCAATCTACGCAACCGCCACGAAGTGGCAAGCGCAGCGCAAGCGATATTGGATCGCACGCAGATCTCGTATCCTTCCGCTAATATTCATGGGTTATTGGTTCAGGCAATGGCAAAGCTCGCTGGCGGCGAAGAGCTCAGGATCAAAGTGATTACTGATACAACCTTTGGCCCGGTCATTTTACTGGGACAAGGTGGTTCAGAATGGGATGAATCAATCGATGCCGCCGCCGCACTCCCCCCACTGAATATGACGCTCGCTCGTTATCTGATTGTCAGAGCAATACGCAGCGGGAAAATTCGGCTGCAAAAACTACCAGAGCCAATGAATATTGATGGGTTATCTGAGTTTTTAGTTCGTATCTCGCAGATGATTATTGAATGTCCACAAATAGATGAATTAGATATTCACCCGGTTTTAGCCAATGGCAATCAATTCACCATATTGGATGCCAACTTAGTCCTAAAAGATTACCAAGGCGACGGACAAAGTAGATTAGCTATCCGCCCCTATCCAAGTGAGTTTGAAGAAAATGTGATCCTAAAGGACAACTCGGCCATTACCTTACGCCCAATCTTGCCCGAAGATGAGCCGCATCATGCAGAGTTTATCCGTAACGTATCAAAAGAAGATTTGTACAAACGCTTTTTTTCGGATGTCGGCGAGTTTAACCATGAAGCCTTAGCCAATTTTACTCAAATTGACTATGACCGAGAGATGGCTTTTGTCGCAGTGGATCATACTAATGATCAAGAGAGTATTATTGGCGTTTCACGGGCACTCATTAACCCTGAGAATAGCGATGCTGAGTTCGCCATCTTGATCCGTTCTGATTTAAAAGGAAAAGGTTTGGGTAAAATCTTGCTGCAAAAAATCATCGACTATTGTCGCTTGAAAGGAACCTTACAAATTTCCGGCATGACCATGCCAACCAACCGAGGCATGTTGACGCTAGCGCAAAAATTAGGTTTTGAGATTGAAGTGCATTTCGAAGATGGGACGGCAGATATGGTTTTGATCTTAAATAAACCAGAATAAAGCCGTAGCGATCAGATTTGATCACTGCGATCCGCCCAAAATTTTAACTTAGCACCCAGTTTTTCTTGAGGTATTGCACACACCACGACTTTGCTTCGCCCATTTTATTACGCCGCCATGCCATAATGATCTGCATCGATTTTTCTTCAGATCCGCTAATTGCTTTCAGTTTACCTGCGGCGATCAACGGTTCTGCTATCTGTTTCGGTAATGTGCCAATACCTAGCCCTTCCACTAACGCGGCACATTTTGCGCTGAAATTAGTTACCGTCAGACGCGGTTGTTTTTGCAAAATATTCACGCTCATTGCAGGCTGGTCACGCGCGGTATCGGCAATCGCAATCACTCGATACTTTTGCCTTGCTTCTTCATCAAATGCACCGCTTCGTTTGTGCACGTAATGCGAGCTGGCCGCTACCCAAACCATTGACATAGTTCCTATGGTTTCTGCTTTTACATCTTGTGGTAACGTATCGATACGTGGGCAAATCAGCAAATCGGCTCGATCGGTTGAAAGTGACTCCCAACACCCCGCTAAAATTTCTTCTTGAAGACGGATTCGTGTTTTACTGACATTACCTAACGCTTCAACCATTGGGAAAAAATTATGAATAGGGATAATACCGTCAAATGCGACCGTCAAATCCAGTTCCCAACCATTCGCTAACAAGGTTGCGTCATTCACCAATTTTTCTGTCGCCGATAAAATGGCTCTACCCCGCTCAAGAATGAGCAAGCCGGCTTCAGTAAACGTCGCTTTATGCCCTGAACGGTCAAAAATAGTGATATCTAAATCTTGTTCCAATTTTTGGATCTGATAACTCAGCGATGATGGTGCACGGCTTAGCTCATTTGCCGCCGCAGCAAAGCTGCCTCGTCTATCAATCGCATCTAAAATATGAAGCGCTTCTAAGGTAATTGGACTTTGCAAAATGGACATCCTTTGGTGAAATTGCAGTGAATATGCAATAGCGAGTATGCCTTATTTATCATCGCTATGGTATCTCTGACGGGATGGAAAATAGACAAGGGGGACTGGTTTGGAACCAAAAATCGTAGAAATAACAAAGCCAGTTTAATACTGGCTTTGAGACACATTCATTTAAAAAGGGGTAGAAAAGTTATCAATGAGTGAGTCTATTTCTTATTTTCTGACATCTCTTTCTTAACCATGACCGCTGCAGCCACGATAAAAACGATGATTAATCCAAGCTCCATGTAAAACCTCGATAAGTGTGTAAAATTAAAGGCTAAAATATAAACAACGCGATTCTAGCAGACTGGAAAAATATAGACAGCTTTTAACGTATTGCTAACGTTTTTAGCGACTCAGTTCAAAAAGAGCGTGAATACAGAAAAATGGTAATTTTCATCACATCCGTAACTCTAGATTGTTATATTCTCTTCCTACTTGAAGCTACAGCGGTGTTTAACAACGCACCGCCGAACTCAAAAACCCACTGTAAACACTTGCACTAAAGCCGCCACGCGTTGGCAGTCCCTCTTGAATGCTTGAATGTGTATATGTGTTTCAGATGCCACAACCCATTTTTATTTCGACCGACCTAATTGACCGTTCTGAACTAGATGTTACGTGCAATGGCCACTAGCTCGTCTCGGCAAATTTGCAACCAATATTTGAGAGTCTCTTGCAGCATTCTTACCTGATCACCGATACGGTTGACTTCTTTCAGCTCCTCGTCGGTGAGAGGTCGAGAAGGTAAATTCTCTGATAATGCAGTGAAGTAGTCTACCTGCATTCCATTAGAAGAATGGAAATTCATACCAAAACCAGTAACTGGATTCTCACTAGGATCGAAGTAATAGTTCCACATAGCAAGATCCTCGTTAATGTATTCAATGGTATTTTTACCGTACTTTTCGTTTATAAAGGTATCAATATCAGACAGGCTACCAGTAAGAAACATATTATATTCGTCGCTGGAGATTTCCACAGATGAATCAGTCAGCACACTAGAGAGTAATGCCATGCGCATAATTGGAGAGACATCGCCTATGCCATTAGTCCAGTTAGAATACCATTCACTAGCAGTACCCCAATTATCCTGAAATTGCGTTACTAAAGCCCCAGGGCAACCAGAATTATTTTTCATAGAATCAGTAATTGTATAAGCAAAACTGTCCTTGGGTGCGTGGTCATGAATTTTGTTAAAAAGTCCAGGAAGGTCAGCAACAAATTCATTTTGATCATAGTTTTCATGAGAACCATGCATCCCTGAACCACCACACTCCATAAAACGTTGAAGGGCATCTTTTTCATCCGCTGTTAAATTGTAATCGTCAATGTGGATCAATACATCCATAAGCACTAGTTGAAAAGCGTCTTCTAACGCATACCCTGTTAATGGTGATGTTTTTGATATGTCTTCCCACATCGCTTCCATGGAATCTACAAATACACCTAAGCCCATAGCTTGCTGCTGTATCGCTTCAAGTCGAGCACTGCATGCTTCGATACCAGCCGCTAGTGTCAATGCAATAGCATCCTCAGGATTACTACCCACCATAGACTGGACAACTTGTTTTTGATGAGCCGCTACCATAGCCAGTACTTCAGAATCTGCTGATTGCTCATCGACTGATGCAATGGCAGGATCGATTTTTTCAAGGTCTTTTTGGGCTTTCTTAATCGTTGCAAGGTAAGCCTCGACGTTTTGGGGACCCACTTGAGGAGCGTTTTGCTCAATGCCACTGAGTTGAGCATTAGTTATGTTATTGGTTATCATTCCGAGATTCCTAGACTAGATTTCATTCAGTTAACGATATAACCACCAATAAAAGCAGACAATAGACAACTCATAATCCCAGAAAAATCCTACATAAAATATAAATCATGGAACTAAATTATCAACCTACGATCTGATCAGTTAAGTTCACTCAAATACTTAGGCCAATTGCCAAGTTTCGCTACAAAACCTGTTAAACAGAACATCGCTGAAAGCACCAAAACTCGAGAATATACGCTACCCACTTGCTCGTTGCTGAGCATTTGGATGATATCCCGGCGAAGTCTGGTAGAACACAGGCCTTCGGTACTTAGGTGCAAAAACCACATGATATTTACAATTCCATCGCGTATGCGCTAAGCTCTCTTCGTCCCGATTGGGACCCCCTTTCAATTCTTAATTAACTCTTGCAGTTGCCAGACCACAAGACGTTTTTATCAAATTGAAAGGGGTTATATAACTGGCTTATAGCCGTAAGCTTTACGGAACCCCCAGCCTAGGTGGAGGTTTTCTCGATACAAAAAAGCGTCCACTAATGAGTGAACGCTCTTATGCAATGGAAATAGTTAGGTTGAGAATTAATTCGTTTTATCTGCAGATTTTTCTGCTCTAATTTGGGATGCAACGATTTTTATGGCTTCTGCGGTACTGATACCTTGAGCCATTAGTTGTTGAATTTTTTCAACAGCTGCTTGCTGTTCTTGGTGAGATAAAGTAGGAATATCATCAAACATTTAAAAAGGCTCCGGTTGATTAGGAGCCTGACTATAAAGATCGAGTTAATAACTAGCAAGGAAATTTATGTAAGCTCCCATCGCATTATCGTTTGTATAGCTAGCTCCAATGTCCAGTTGGAAGAGATTGAGAGGTGAGATCCCTACCCCTGCTGTGATTGTTCCATCAACATTATCGTATGCTAAGTTCTTCTTATATCCTGCTCTTAATTTTAACTGACGCATGATATCGATTTCACCACCTACTCGAATCATCTGTGTATTGTCATTAAAATTAGTGTAGCGCTCTTCTTCATTAAGATCATAATCCATGCTTAATGTGGCATAGTCTGCAACAATACCTACGCCTACTGTATAAAGTGGCCTCATTTGGTATGCGTAGCCAATATTGATGTCTCGTGTTTTACCGAATTGGCTCTTAAGACTCTTAGTGTAAGATTGAGTTTGAATGTCTCTCTTGACTAAATTGGTTGCGGAAAATCCAACTCTTAAAGGCCCATAAAACCACAATGCGCCGGCATCAAGGTTGAACATGGTTTCACCTTGGCCATTATCTCGTGCATCTTTGATATCGTAATCGGTTACGCTTGCTGAATATACATAGGTGTAGATGCGTTGAAGTTTAGGTGTTACACCAAAGGCAATATGTTGGCCTAAAAATGTTTGGTACTTGGCTAGCGAGAAACCCACTTCTGTTACTCCAACGGAAACAGCGTTCACTGCGCTGAGCTCTGCGTTTTCGACAGTTTGTAGCTCAGGAGTTAATGACGCAGTATTTTCGCCGCTGTAAATATCAGGAGTGACAAACGTTTCGGTATAGGCTTTGGCGAATAAATTAGCCGCTATAAATTGGTTAGGAATGGCAAAGGCGACAACACCGCCAATTTCGGCTTTTAGTTTATCATTTTGTAAATTATCTAAACTTTTCTGCAGCTGTTCAGTATTTGTGTAATCTTTTTTTTCTATGAAGTTTGAAATGCTGTCTAAATCATCGACCATGTGGTCTTCATCATTATAAGAAATCCCGAAACTGGGAACGATCATACCTACGTCATCGTTACGACGATAAATAGCCACAAGTGCAGGGTTATAAAATGGAGCAGTGAGAAAGTTCGCCGATACAACCCCTACACCACCCATCGCATCCCCTCGCGCCTCTATTGCATAATTGGCTGCGAAGCTGAAAGATGGTGTAAGTACGACTGCAAGTGGGAGTATTTTAATGAAATTTTTCATAATGTTATAAACGTGTCGTTTCCTTTATGTCTATAACGGCATATTGTCTATTATCTTTAATTATTCATCTACTGAAACATCGTAGGTTTTACTGATTACTTGAGATTGCTCAATGATAATCGGCCCTTGCCAACGTTGTTGAGTCATTGATACCGCTAGTACATAACGGTCTGCAGCTAAATTAGTGATTTCAAGTTCATTAGGATACTCAGACTCGTAGCGTTGACTCCATATTTCAGAGTATTTTCCATCGATGTAATCATACAGCGATACATTGAGTTCAGGTAAAGGACAATATGGATTGAGTAGCGCTTTTTTTTCAATTTGCCATTGATCTTTCGAAGCCCAGCGTACAATTTGCTTTGCTTTGGGTTCACCAAGCACAATCCATGCGCTCCAAGATTGCTGATCTTTGGCTGTTATATCAAGACGGTATAAACCCATTGTAATTTTACTATTGAGATTATAACGCTTTAAGTAATGTGTCTTTCCAGTGACGCTGTCACTCGAAGTGGTCGTTAATAAACTATCGGTTGATAAACTTTTATCGACCCACTGCGCCAGCCTAATATCAGCAAGTGGTTTTTCAGCGTCCACTTCTATATCAACATGAAATGCATCTCTTCCTGGGCTCTGGATCTCTTGCCTATTAATGGTGATTGATTTAAGCCATTCGGGGAGTGGTTTTTTGTCTAAACTTTTACCGCAATCAACGGTTAATGAT
>NZ_NDIM01000048.1:0-11858 GCF_002241375.1 Vibrio sp. V19_P1S1T109
GTTTAAGATATAAATGATATTAACTGTAAAATCTTGCGAGACATCGTGTTCTTAACGTGTTGTTTGATTCAAAAATGAGACGTTTTGATAAAAGATTTTGCCATTTACCCTTGATAAAAATTAACTATTTGTAATATCGATAGTTTGTGCCGATGAGCAAAATCGATTTTTTCCATTTAGTAAAACGGTGAAATTAGTCAACACTTAACTTAAGGCAGCATACCGTTGCAACCAAGGAGACAGATATGCAATCGCTAATAGTTAAAGATTATATGACATTACAAGCCATCACCTTCAAACCGGACATGCCAATGACTGCGGCTTTAGAAAAAGTGATGCGTTCGGAGCATCTTGGTGGTCCTGTTATTAACGACCAAGAGCAAGTGATTGGCTTTCTATCAGAGCAGGATTTGCTCGATAAATTGGTGAAGGTGAGCTATTTCTGCGAAGACACCCATTTAGTCCGTGACTGCATGCACCCTGAAGTGCTGTCCGTTTCATCAGACACTTCTATTATTGAGCTTGCTGACATGATGAAAGTAGGAAAACCGAAAGTTTATCCCGTGATCGATCAAGGTAAATTGGTTGGCATTATTACGCGCAGAGATGTACTGAGAGCATTAGGGAAAAACTTAACGCATTGTTTTAAAAAACCAACATAGCAAACTATACCCTTCCTACTTGAAGCTGCAGCAGTGTTGGCTACGTTCGTTCACCCCAATCACATAGTTTGCCTATGCTCATGGGGACTCACTCACTTGCCGCCTACCTGCAACTCCAAGTTGTTTGGGTATATCAGCAGTAATAAATAAAATTCTAGAGGTGCAGTGCACCTCTTTTCCATCTAATCAAGGTGAATGTGCGTTAAGTGCAGGTTTGATAAAAATGCGCTTGACCTTGGAGTTGACTCTAAGGTTTAAGCTTTGTGCATCAGAGAAGGAGAATCCTATGTGCACAAAACATGAAGCTTGCAGTACTACAAAAAATAGCATGGCAAACCCGCAGGCGGTGTCATGCTCTAGTCTTAAAATTACCGCGATTAGGGCTGCGGGCGTTGATTCAAATGAAGAGGGGTGCTGCGGGTCACAAGAGTGCGCAAGCAATGATCCTGATGATGAACCCGCGCAGCTCACATCCGTTAAAACACAGTTTAACCAAAGCTGGAAAATTGAAGGGATGGATTGCCCATCTTGCGCACGTAAGGTTGAAACGGCGCTTAAAAAAGTGGGTAATGTGATCGACGCCAAAGTGCTGTTTGCCACTGAAAAATTGGTGGTTAAGTTTAATACTGAAGAGGCAGCGCTTGAAATAGAGCAAGCGGTTCGTAACGCAGGTTTTACGGCTCACCGCATTGATGCAACTAATCCAGTTTCTGCCCCCCTTCATAGTGACTGGAAGTCGGTCATAAAACAGAACGCGCAGATCCTCTCCATTGCTGGCGCTATGGTACTCGCCGCTATTGTGCAGCCTTATTTCCCTCAAATCAGCGATGGGATGTTCATTTTGACCTGCCTTGCCGGTTTGTATCCTATCGGTAAAAAAGCGATTCAACTGGCACGCTCAGGCACACCCTTTGCGATTGAAACCTTAATGAGCGTTGCGGCGCTCGGAGCGCTCTATCTTGGTGAAACGGTTGAAGCGGCGATGGTGCTATTACTCTTCCTCATCGGAGAGCGGCTAGAAGCTTTTGCCGCTTCCAAAGCGCGTAGCGGTGTACAAGCTTTAATGGCACTGGTGCCTGAAACGGCAACAAAAATTGTGGCAGGAGAACGCATCACGGTGGCGGCACATGAGCTAAAACCGGGGGATGTAGTGGAAGTTTCTCCCGGCTCTCGGCTACCTGCGGATGGCCAATTGCACGAAGCGTCGGCCAGTTTTGATGAGAGCGCGTTAACGGGCGAATCACTGCCTGTCGAACGTTATCAAGGTGACAGTGTTATGGCGGGTGCAGTGGTCGCGGATCAGGTGGTGCGTTTCACCATCACCTCCAAACAGGGTGAAAACGCGATTGACCGCATTTTGCATCTGATTGAAGAAGCGGAATCTCGCAAAGCGCCGTTAGAACGTTTTCTTGATAAATTTAGTCGCTGGTATACCCCATTAATGATGTTGGTTTCATTAGCCGTGGTTGTGATACCGCCGACACTGTTTGCGCAGCCATGGGAAACATGGGTTTACCGTGGCTTAGCCTTACTGCTGATTGCTTGTCCATGTGCGTTGGTTATCTCAACTCCGGCGGCCATTACTTCTGGCCTTGCCGCAGCGGCGCGTCGTGGTGCACTGATCAAAGGGGGCGCGGCGCTCGAACAGCTTGGAAAAATAGAGAGTATTGCTTTTGATAAAACGGGTACTTTGACTAAAGGTAAACCTGAAGTTACGGATGTGGTTGCGCTCAATGGCTGGGATGAAGAGCAATTGTTGCGCTATGTCGCAGCGGTTGAAATGGGCTCGAGCCATCCTCTGGCAACCTCTTTAGTGAAAAAAGTGCAAGCGATGGCTTTGCCCATTCCAGAAGCGATAGAGAAGCGAGCGTTAGTTGGCAGTGGGGTTTCGGGGGTTGTGGAAGGGAAATCACTACGCGTATTAGCGCCAAGCAAAGCGAATGTTCCGTTTTCTGATGCATTTAGCGCGCAAGTGGAAGCGCTAGAGATGCAAGGCAAAACAGTGGTGGTGGTTTTTGAGCAAGAGAACATTGTCGGTTTAATCGCATGGCAAGATACCTTGCGTGAAGATGCCAAAGCCGCCATTGAAGCACTGCGCCGTTTGGGGATCGACACTATTATGCTCACTGGCGATAACCCTAGAAGCGCTGCGACGATGAGTGCTCAATTAGGGATAGATTTCAAAGCCAGTTTATTACCGCAAGATAAAGTGGAATACATTCAACAGTTGGCGCAGAGAAAACAGGTGGCGATGGTCGGGGATGGCATTAATGATGCGCCTGCAATGAAAGCGGCCAGCATTGGTATTGCGATGGGGGGGGGTACCGATGTTGCGTTGGAAACGGCCGATGCGGCAATTACTCATAATCGATTGGTTGAGCTCGCCACCATGATCGAGCTATCACAAGCAACCCTCGCCAATATTCGCGAGAATGTCACGCTAGCGCTAGGCTTAAAAAGTATCTTTTTAGTCACGAGTTTACTCGGTATTACGGGCTTATGGGTAGCGGTGCTGGCTGATAGTGGAGCTACCGCGTTAGTGACGCTCAATGCGTTGCGTCTATTGAAATTTAAAAAATAGTCCGAGACTAAAAACCAAAAAGCTCAGCAAGGCATGGCGGGTCGTTATCTCTCATGCCTGTTGGGTTTGCACCCTATTGTGGTAATAGTGTGAAATGCGTCGATATTGCGCTTGTATTTTGTTATGCAGTGTTGGAAATCGTCTTTTAGGGTTGGGTGTTATTTCATCAATCTTGCTGTTTTTTGTGATGCAAACCGTTTTTATGAGAATGTGTTCGTTACATTGCGTCATTCATTGTGAATTTGATCACTCTTTGTTGGTGCGTGGTCCGCTAGAGTAGCTGCATACCCGATGTATATCTATGAGCTGAACAAGCCGCAATAAGGAGTCACTTATGTCTCAAGCCGTTTTCCATCTAGGTGTTACCGAAGCCGATCTGAATGGTGCTACTTTGGCCATTATCCCTGGGGATCCAGCCCGCGTACAAAAAATCGCTGAAGAGATGGAAAATCCAGTCTTTCTTGCTAGCCACCGTGAATACACTGTGTACCGCGCAGAGTTAGACGGTAAGCCAGTCGTTGTTTGTTCTACTGGTATCGGTGGTCCTTCTACGTCTATTGCGGTTGAAGAGCTTGCTCAACTTGGCGTGCGTACTTTCCTACGCGTAGGTACTACTGGTGCAATCCAACCTCATGTCAATGTGGGTGATATGATTGTCAGTACAGGTTCGGTGCGCCTTGACGGTGCAAGTTTGCACTTTGCGCCAATGGAATTCCCTGCTGTGGCTGATTTCGATGTCGCCACTGCAATGAAAGCGGCTGTAGTTGAAAGTGGTGCAACCGTGCACATGGGCGTTACCGCATCAAGTGATACTTTTTACCCAGGCCAAGAGCGTTATGACACCTTCACGGGTCGTGTTGTGCGTCGTTTCCAAGGCTCAATGAAAGAGTGGCAAGATATGGGCGTATTGAACTTTGAGATGGAATCCGCCACTTTACTAACCATGTGTGCGAGCTCAGGTTTGAAAGCAGGTTGTGTGGCGGGTGTGATCATCAACCGTACTCAAAAAGAGATCCCAGATCACGCGACACTAAAAGAGACCGAGGCTCGTTCAATCAAAGTGGTTGTCGAAGCGGCGCGTAAAATGCTGTAATTGAGTTCTGAATTTACACTGATGTATCTATGTACACGGTGAGTGATTAGGCCACTTTTGAATAAAGTGGCCTTTTTACTTTCTAAATAATCACCAGTCAAACAGTCACCAGCTAAACAATTACTCACTAAGCAATCGCCAATTTAGGCAATGGAATGTACAAGCTCTCGGTTAAGTCGCTGAGCATCTGGTCGTAAACGTGAGAGATGCTGAGTGAAATATCCGAAGTGATTTGGTACATCGCGCCAGCTTCTATTTGAAAGGCAGGATGATCATGCAGTTCGCTCAGGCTATGCAGCGCGGCTGAGCAGCTTGGCGAAGCTACCGTTAAAGGGCTGATTAAGGCGAGTTGATTCATCCTACGCCTAACAACCTCACTATAATGCTGCAAGCGTATGCGGCCATCTTGAGTATCCATTTCATCAATGCTGATGCGTAACTGAGTTAGCGCGTCCATCGCATCAATGACCTGTTGCCAATTAATATGGTATTCATCGCTGAGATCTTCGCGGTTGGATTCCACCAACCAAGCCAGTATCACCTCATCCATTAAGAACATACAGTGACGAATTACTTTACCATGCATCATTTGGTTACGAGCCACAGAGCGCTCTGGCCACTCCTTCATGAGTGCTTTAAGCTTAATTTGCAGCACACGGTACATTGGTTTGTTGTCAAAGTGTGCGATAGCAATTAAGTGATTACTTTTTTCGTATAGCGTATCTTGCAATTCATTCAACTCAGTGTCGCGTCTTTGACCAGAGGCTAGTGTTTGATGGGTAATGTTACGGTGCTGACGGCATAAAAACAGTAGCTGGCGAAGGTCGATCAGCAGTTGATATTTACGTTGTAATGTGGATTCACGCTGTTTTGCCAGATAAAACATCAGCCACAATATACCGATAGAGATAAGCATTGAGATAAAAACAAACATAACCAACTCCTTGTTAATGTTATACCAATCTAGAGTTAGCAGGGTTAATGCCAGTTTTTTGTTTGTTTAAATTCAATGGGTTATGTATTTTTGCGTTGAAGTGATGCATCTTATTGGTGCATTTTGAACTAAAAGTGTGAGCTGGATCGATTTTGAGCAGTATGGTGATAAAAAATCCCCAACACAGAGCGTGTTGGGGATGCTATCGTGAAGATTGATGTATTACAGGATGCGCATGCCAGCTTGAGCACCTTCATGTGGCTCAAGAATCCATAGCTCGCTGCCACCAGGGCCTGCGGCTAAGATCATGCCTTCTGACATACCAAACTTCATTTTACGCGGTTTGAGGTTCGCTACCATGACAGTGTACTTGCCTACTAACTCTTCGGGTGAATAAGCGGCTTTAATACCTGAAAACACTTGGCGAGTTTCGCCACCAATATCCAATTGGAATTTGAGCAATTTGTCCGCTTTTGGCACCGCTTCGCAAGCGATGATCTTAGCGACGCGTAAGTCCACTTTAGCAAAATCATCAAATTCGATTTCAGCTGCAATAGGGTCTTTACTTAGCTCAGTTTCAACTGTGGTTGGTTGCGCGCTCTCAATTGCAGCTTTTTCTGCTGCCGCTTCTTCTTTAGACGCTTCAATCATCGCTTCAACGTGTTTCGGATCAATGCGATTAAACAGCGCTTTGAATGGCGTGAGCGTATGGCTTGTTAATGGTGTTTGTACGCCTTCCCAAGTGAGTTCTTGGTTTAAGAATGCTTCGGTGCGCGCCGCTAGTGCTGGCATTACAGGTTTTAAGTAAGTCATTAACACGCGGAATAGGTTGATACCCACTGAGCAAATGTCTTGTAGCTCTTGCTCTTGACCCTCTTGTTTAGCCACAACCCAAGGCGCTTTTTCATCCACGTATTGGTTCGCTTTGTCCGCCAATGCGGTGATTTCACGAATGGCACGGTTAAATTCACGGCTTTCGTAAAGATCAGCAATGCGATCCGCTGCTGCGGCAAATTCTGCGTACAGCTCTGGTTCGGCAAAGGTTGCAGATAACTGATTTTCAAAACGTTTGGTGATGAAGCCTGCATTACGCGATGCCAGGTTGACGATTTTATTGACCACATCGGCGTTCACACGTTGGGTGAAATCCTCAAGGTTCAAATCAAGATCGTCGATACGACTATTGAGTTTTGCAGCGTAGTAGTAGCGTAAGCATTCTGGGTCTAGGTGGTTTAAGTAAGTGCTTGCTTTGACAAACGTTCCTTTAGACTTCGACATCTTCGCGCCATTGACTGTGACATAACCGTGCACGAAGACGTTATTAGGCTTACGGAAACCACTGCCATCAAGCATCGCTGGCCAGAATAGGCTGTGGAAGTAAACAATATCTTTACCGATGAAATGGTACAGTTCGGTTTTACTGTCTTTATTCCAGTATTCGTCAAAGTCTAAGTCATCGCGTTTGTTACATAGGTTTTTAAATGAACCCATGTAGCCGATAGGTGCGTCTAACCACACGTAGAAGAATTTGTTCTTTTCGCCAGGGATTTCAAAGCCAAAGTATGGCGCATCACGTGAAATATCCCACTGTTGCAGGCCGCCTTCGAACCACTCTTGCATTTTATTGGCGGTTTCTGTTTGTAGCGAGCCAGAGCGAGTCCACTCTTTGAGCATGCTTTCAAATTGAGGAAGGTCAAAGAAGAAATGCTCGGAATCCTTCATTACTGGTGTCGCGCCAGAAACGGCCGATTTCGGGTTGATAAGCTCTGTTGGGCTATAGGTTTCGCCACACGCATCGCAGTTATCACCGTATTGATCTTCTGACTTACATTTTGGGCAAGTGCCTTTCACGAAGCGATCAGGCAAGAACATCTCTTTTTCTGGGTCAAACAGCTGAGAAATGGTGCGGCTTGAAATGAAGCCATTTTTTTTCAGCTCAAGATAAATGTGAGAAGCCAGCTCGCGGTTCTCTTCGCTGTGAGTGCTGTGATAATTGTCAAAGCTGATATCAAAACCTGCAAAATCTTTTTGGTGCTCTTCACTTACTGCGGCGATCATCTCTTCAGGTGTAATACCCATCTGTTGTGCTTTAAGCATAATTGGCGTGCCGTGAGCATCGTCTGCACAGATGAAGTTTACAGTGTTGCCGCGTAGGCGTTGGTAACGAACCCAAATGTCAGCTTGGATATGCTCAAGCATATGACCAAGGTGGATCGAACCGTTAGCGTACGGAAGGGCACAAGTTACCAGCAGTTTCCTTGAAGAAACGTTTCTTGGGTCAGTCGCCATACTTAATATTCGCTTTTTTGATAGGTATGAAAAATAGAGCCCAATACTACCTTATGCAGCGAGCGACTCCAAGGCGTGAGCCTAAGGAATCCCGCAACTTTTTTGGGGTTCAGTCTGACAATAGAGAGTGATAGCATGAGCAAAAAGGAGAAGCTATGCAGCCGTTCACATCTAAACAAGATTTTTGCGATTGGTTAAACCAATTTGAACACCCTCATCTTATTGCGGGGTGGGCAAACCAACCGCATTGGGTTTCGGTTACAACAGCGGGACGTTTGACGGTTCATATTCCATTTGCCGCTAAAAATCTGCTGAATGAGCTTTCCGAATGGGTCGTCTCCAAGCAGCAAACCGATGCGCTTGCTCCATTCAGTGTTGAGATAATGATTGCGCCGAAAGCGCTAGCGACGACGGTCGCTCATAGTGTTAATGGTGTTAAAAATATTATTGCGGTGACTTCAGCCAAAGGGGGCGTCGGCAAATCAACCACCGCCGTCAATCTTGCTCTAGCCATTGCTCAATCTGGGGCGAAAGTTGGCTTGTTGGATGCGGATATTTATGGCCCTTCAGTACCGATGATGCTTGGCAAGCAAGAAGCAAAGCCAGATGTGCGTGGTAATAAGTGGATGCAGCCAGTTGAGGCATTTGGCATTTTCAGTCATTCGATTGGCTATCTGGTTGATAAATCTGAAGCGGCGATTTGGCGCGGGCCGATGGCATCGAAAGCACTGGCGCAATTGCTCAATGAAACCGAGTGGCCAGATGTGGATTATCTGGTCATCGACATGCCACCGGGGACAGGTGATATTCAACTCACCTTGTCACAACAAATTCCGGTAACGGGCGCGGTGATCGTCACCACTCCGCAAGATCTGGCACTAGCGGATGCGCGCAAAGGGGCGGCCATGTTCGAAAAAGTCGACGTTCCGGTTATCGGGCTTATTGAAAATATGAGCTATCACATCTGCAGTCATTGTGGAGAGAAAGAGCATATCTTTGGTGTCGGTGGCGCGCAGAAACTGGCCAGTGAATATGGGTTGGCGCTGCTTGCACAAATTCCTCTGCACATTGCCCTGCGTGAAGACATCGACCAAGGTCGTCCTACCGTGGTTGCTCAACCAGAAAGTGAGCATACACAGCGTTATCTTCAACTGGCGGAACGAGTCTGTTCAAGCCTATATTGGCAAGGAAAGCCTAAGCCAGATGCAATCAGTTTTACATTGGTAGACTAGTGCTGGTCCACAGTGCTGTGAAAGTAGCACTGTGGTGATCTCTTCTGAAATACGACGAAAACGTTTGCTTGGTGGTTTGTTATTCAAACCTCTTCCAAAGTCTAAATCGAGACTGGTATCAGGTGGTTGAAGTCCCTATAATCGGGCAGTTTATCTATTTTCATCACCAAACCATCACCGGGTGCAAAAATAATGTCTGAGAATAATCAATGCGTCATCGTAGGTATTGCTGGCGCTTCAGCTTCTGGAAAAAGCCTGATTGCAAGCACGATTTATAACGAACTTCGTGCCAAAGTAGGCGACCACCAAATTGGTGTGATTACGGAAGATTGCTATTACAACGACCAAAGCCATCTCAGTATGGAAGAGCGCGTTAAGACAAACTACGACCACCCGAATGCACTTGACCATGATCTACTTTGCCAACATTTAGAACAATTAACCCGTGGCGAAGCGGTTGAAGTGCCAGAGTACAGCTACACTGAGCATACTCGCACCGCGAATACAACGCTATTAACACCCAAGAAAGTGATTATTTTAGAAGGTATTTTACTGCTGACAGACCCACGTTTACGTGACTTAATGCATGCGACCGTATTTATGGACACTCCGCTGGATATCTGTTTATTACGCCGAGTGAAGCGTGATGTAGAAGAGCGTGGCCGCACCATGGATTCTGTATTGAAGCAATACCAAAAAACGGTTCGCCCTATGTTTATGCAGTTTATCGAACCGTCAAAACAGTACGCGGACATTATCGTTCCTCGTGGCGGTAAAAACCGTATCGCCATTGATGTATTAAAAGCCCACATCGCGAAATTGTTGAAATCTTAACTTTTGTGGTCTTTATTTTTAAGCAGACAAGTGGCACTTTAGGTGCCACTTTCTTTTTCTAATTAAGCAAGGAAAAAGCTGATGAAAAAACTGTTTCTTTTCATTGCCATTATTATCGGTGCGTTAATCGCTGCCGCGCTCGCACTTGTCCTGTTGGTCAATCCTAATCAATTTAAGCCCTTGATTGTAGAACAAGCCAAACAAAAAACGGGGTTGGACTTAGTCATTGAAGGAGATATCAGTTGGCGTTTCTTCCCTTCGCTTGGCTTTGAGCTGGGCAAAACTGAACTCAGAAATCCACAAGGTTTCAGCGCTCCAAACCTGTTTAAAGTCGATCAAGTTGGTATTGAAATTTCGGTGATGCCATTGCTGGATAAGCAACTGGAAATTGGCAACATCCGCCTAAATGGTGCTGAGTTCCATCTTGAAACCCTTAAAGATGGCCGTTCAAACTTAGATAGCTTAACTCAAGCCGCGCCTCAACCAGCTGCCTCTTCCGCAGCAAACGAAACAAAACCAGCACAAGAAGAGACAAGCAGCGTCAATGCGAGCAACCCTGTTCAAGAGTGGACGATTAACTTAGCGGGCGTTAGCGTCGAAAACGCATTACTGGAAATACAAGACCGCAAAGCCGGTACACATACCAAGCTGTATGACGTGGCGGTCAATCTTTCAGAGTTTGCGGTGGATAAATGGACGTCAGCAACTTTTGCCGCCAAAGGTAAAAATAACCAACAAAACTTTGCCGCAGAAGGGCGAGCTGAATTCAAATTAGCCGCTGGTTTCAAGGATTATGCGCTGAAGAACGTTGTGCTTGATGCGAGCTTTAGTGACCCATCAAACCAGATTGATTCTGCGAAGATTGAATTAGCCACGTTCGAGTTTGATAAGAAGAATGCGCTGTCATTCAGCGTGAAAGGAAAGGTAGCGGATTTAAAACTTGATGCGAAGGGGAGTGCGCAACTGACTCTCGATAAAGCCATGAGCTTGGTGAAGATTGATACGCTGGTGCTGGATACCAATCTAGAAGGAACCAGTTTGCCACAAAGCCCAATGCAGATCGGTTTAACTTCGAACATTCGTTTTGATCTCTCTAAAAACCAACTGGATGTCTTACTCAGTAAATTAACCGCAAATGCATTAGAATTTGATGGTGATGTCAAAGTGACGTTGGCTGAGTTCCCTAAAATCCGCTTCAATATGCATAGCCCAAATATCGATTTGGATGAATTTTTAGGGCTTGCGAATCCAGCAACGGCAAGCAGTGCCGTGAGTGAAAGTAAGGCATCGTCAGGCTCAACGTCAGCAGCGCCTGCTACGGTGAGCGCTGAAGTGGAACCGGATCTCAGTGCATTAAAAACGTTGGATGTGCAAGGCAAGGTCACCATAGACAAGTTCAAAGCTAATAATGCTCGATTACAGAATGTGCAAACCAGCTTTAGCGTCGATCGTGGCATCGTGAATTTAACCTCATTCAGTGCCAACCTTTACCAAGGTACTATTCAGGCGACCGCTCAACTGGATGCAACCAAAGTACCTGCCACTTATAGCGCTAAAAAAAGCGTTAAGGGAGTACAGGTGCTGCCGCTATTAAAAGATGTACTCAATAATGAGATGTTACAAGGCACGGGTAACATCGATGTGGATGTAAAAGGTCGCAGTTTGACGCCAACGGGCATTCAACAAAACCTTGTCGGAACCGTGAACATCAACTTTGCCGATGGTGCAGTCAACGGTATTAATGTCGCTCACCTTATCCGTAGCAATTACGCCAAAATTAAAGGTAACAAAGTTGATGACGACCCAGTGAAGAAAACCGATTTTAGCGCCATGACCGCTACGCTGAAATTGAACAAAGGGGAAGTCACCACAAATAACCTCGCCATGCAATCACCACTGTTGCGTATTCGTGGTGAGGGTAAAGCGAATTATCTGCAACAAACGGTTGATTTTTTGGTGAGCACTTCTGTGGTGGGAACGCTAGAGGGGCAAGGTGGCAAAGACATTGATGAGTTGCGAGACGTCACGATTCCTATCAACATCTCAGGGCAATGGAGCGATCCTAAATTCAAATTGGTTTTTGATGATGTGTTAAGACAAAAAGCGGAAAAAGAGATTGACCGTGGCTTGGAAAAGCTCGGCGTTGAGATAAAAGACGAGAAAACCAAGAAAGCGGTTGATGGCTTATTAAAAAGTCTTTTTAAGTAATTTACTGGGTTGATTTCATTATGAT
>NZ_NDIM01000361.1:0-11744 GCF_002241375.1 Vibrio sp. V19_P1S1T109
CACCAAATTGGAACGTGTGCTCCATTTCAATGCACTCTATTTTTGGCTCGTTCCAGATTGCAGGCATTAAAAAGGCCTCCCGCAGGAAGCCTTTTCTTAAGAGTAAACTGTGGATTAGTTTACGCCACGAGATTTCAAGAATTCAGCATAAGTGCCTTTGAAATCGGTCAGTTTGTTATCACGGATTTCAATGATGCGCGTTGCCAGTGAGTCCACAAATACGCGGTCGTGAGATACGAAGAACAGAGTCCCTTTGTAGTTCTCCAAAGCCGTGTTGAGTGATTCGATCGATTCCATGTCCATGTGGTTGGTTGGCTCATCCATCAACAGCATGTTTGGCTTATGCATCATTAGTTTACCAAGCAACATACGACCTTGTTCACCACCAGAGATGACCTTAACGGATTTCTTGATGTCATCTTGGCCAAACAACATGCGCCCTAAGAAGCTGCGGATCACTTGCTCGTCATCCCCTTCTTGACGCCATTGGCTCATCCAGTCAAACAGGTTCATATCTTCGGCAAAATCGTGCGCGTGATCTTGAGCGTAGTAACCAATGTTCGCGTTTTCAGACCATTTATAGCTGCCGCTACGAGGCTCAAGTACACCCGCTAAGGTGTTAAGCAGTGTCGTTTTACCGACGCCGTTTTCACCAATGATCGCTACGCGTTCGCCCACTTCAAAAATGGCGTTGAAGTTACTGAATAGATCGTTTTCAAAACCTTGGCTAAGGTTTTCAACTTCTAACGCGTTACGGAACAACTCTTTCGATTGTTCAAAACGAATGAAAGGGTTTTGGCGGCTAGACGCTTTAACTTCGTCCAATTGGATCTTGTCAATCTGCTTAGCTCGTGACGTCGCTTGCTTCGCTTTAGATGCGTTCGCAGAAAAGCGTGCAACGAAAGTTTGCAGTTCAGCAATCTGTGCTTTCTTCTTAGCATTATCAGAGAGCAGACGAGCACGCGCTTGTGATGCTGCCGTCATGTACTCGTCATAGTTACCCGCGTACAGACGCAGTTCACCGTAATCCAAGTCAGCCATATGTGTACATACGCTGTTTAAGAAGTGACGGTCGTGCGAGATGATGATCATGGTGCAGTTACGTTGGTTTAGCGTATCTTCTAGCCAGCGAATGGTATCCATATCCAAGTTGTTGGTTGGTTCGTCAAGCAGCATGATGTGTGGTTCAGCAAACAAAACTTGCGCCAATAGCACACGCAGTTTCCAACCTGGTGCCACTTCGCTCATCAAACCAAAGTGCTGTTCAAGAGGAATGCCCACTGCAAGCAACAATTCACCGGCTTTAGACTCGGCCATGTAGCCGTCCATTTCCGCGAATTCAGTTTCGAGATCCGCAACCTTCATGCCATCTTCTTCGGTCATTTCAGGCAGAGAATAGATACGGTCACGTTCTTGTTTAACTTTCCACAACTCTTTGTGGCCCATGATTACCGTGTCGATAACCGTGAACTCTTCGTAAGCGAATTGATCCTGATTCAGTTTCGCCACACGTTCGTTAGGATCATAGCTAACGTTACCACTCGAAGGTTCAAGCTCTCCGCTTAGAATCTTCATAAATGTTGACTTACCACAACCGTTAGCGCCAATCAGGCCATAGCGATTACCTTCGCCAAACTTAACGGAAATGTTTTCAAACAGAGGCTTTGCGCCAAATTGTTGAGTGATATTCGCGGTGGAGATCAAAACCAGTACCTTAATAAATGTGAATTGTATAAAAAACTGCGCAACGTTACTTGTTCAAGGCTCGAACTGCAAGCGATGTTTTTGTTTCACTGCCCTCGTAGTGCGAGTAACTCGCTCATTTAATGCCTACCTGCCACTGATCATAAGTTTCGAGAGAGCAATCACATCCCCTGCGCTGGTTTTTGATACTTATTGATACATCTGCGACTATCACTGTAAACCTATAGGATACCCGTATGATTTCAGTTGCTTTGGTGGATGACCACCTCATGGTTCGCTCTGGTTTTGCACAACTGTTATCGGTTGAACCAGACATTCATGTCCACAGTGAGTATGGTAGCGCGCGCGAAGCATTTCGTGCGCTGGTGAACGCTTCTATCGATGTGGCAGTTATCGACATTTCAATGCCCGACGAAAGTGGGCTTGTGTTGTTAGAGAAACTGCGCCGCGCTCAGCCGGACTTTAAAGCCATCATTCTCTCTATTTATGATTCAGCGTCCTTTGTCAGTAAAGCGTTAGAAGCTGGCGCTTGTGGTTATTTATCAAAACGTTGTGGGCCTGGGGAGTTAGTGAGCGCCATTCGTACCGTGGCTAATGGTGATCGCTATTTGTGTGCCGATGCCTTAATTAACCTAAGCAATGCTTCAGGTACGCCATCTGTCCTTGAAGGGTTAACTAAACGCGAAAGAGAGGTGTTTGATCACCTGATTTTAGGCAAAGACGTCAAAGAGATTGGTTACGATTTATCAATTAGCCACAAAACGATTCACGTGCATCGGGCAAATATTTTAAGCAAACTGGGGCTTACCAACAATGTGGATCTCATCCGCTTTGCTATTACTCACCAACTGTTGGTTAACGAGACGTTATAGAAGCGACTATGCATTTTCATCACCGATTTTCTGAAGCTTTACCTCGGTTGTCTCTCTCCTCTGGCTTTAGCTATGCATTTGCATGCGTTTTGTATTCAATTGGTTGGTTTTGTTTATGGAACATCAGCCGCTACTTAACTCCTGATTTATTGCTGGCTGGTCTGTTTTTGCCCACAGGCTTAAAGCTGGCCACACTCGCTCTTGCACCGCGTCGTTTTTGGCTTGGGATCACTTTATGCGAAATGGCTATAGTGGCGTTGCTCGGGCATGTGTTGGCTATCGCTGCTCATGAATATCTATTACTGCTGTTTGCATTGATCGCTTATTGGCTGGCGATTGCCTTTCAATCTCTCTGGACATCACTGCACGTTTATTGGAAAAAACTGTTGGCGCTTACCGGGTTGACGGTCGTTTACGGCATCTTATGTGGGAGCTCGGTTTTGCTGTTGGTCAAACCACTCAACCTCGAACTGCATTACGTGGCACAAGCGACCGTTTCAGCTCTGACCGGCGGTATACTGCTCACTCCGTTCTTATTTCTCCTGTACGATTATCTACATCAGCAGATCTGGAGACCACTGTCACCCGATCTCATCCATCAGGACGTAACACTTCGCCCCTCTGCGTTGCTATGGTGTTTGCTTTTTTTTAGTGGCGGATTGATCGCGGAGTTAACCTTGCTAGAGCAGCTCAAACCGATCGCCCTGCTCATTTTCCTGCTTCCCAATATTTTTATGGCTTATAAATACGGTTGGCAAGGCGGCGTATTGGCTAGTCTAATGAACAGTATTTTGCTTGCTACGGCACGGCAAATGACAGGTTCATTTGAATCCGATATTGAACTACAAAGTTTTATAGCGACGCAGGCTTTTGTTGGTTTAGGGCTTGGTATCGCGATTAGCCGTCAATATTTCTTGGCGCAACGCTTAGCTAAAATTAACCAAAAGCTAGCAATCGAACTCGCGAACAAACAGCAACTGGCTCGGCAATTAGTCAAGGTTGAAGAGCAAATCCGAAAATCAGTTGCACGCGAACTGCATGATGAAATTGGCCAAAATATCACCGCGATACAGATCCAATCCATGCTCGCTAGTCGCTTGGCACAAAATGAAAAACAAACCAACATCGCTGAGACGATCAACACGCTCGCGCTACGAATTCACTCATCGACACGTCAATTATTAACCGAGCTTCGCCCTCATGCGCTTGATGAATTGGGGCTTGAGAGCGCAATTCGGCAGCTTGCAAGTGAAATGAAATTTGCGGAACGACACGTCGATTTTCGTCTGAATTTCGGAATTTTTGCAGAGCGTTTAGATGACATTACGGCCGTTACACTGTATCGAATTATTCAAGAGCTGCTTAATAACGTGTGCAAACATGCACAAGCATCAGCCGTGCAGTTAAGCCTTGTTCCCGGTGACATGTTCAGTGTCGAGCTGCGTGATAATGGCATTGGTTTAGCTTCCGATTGGCGCAGCAAAGGCCAAGGCTTACTCGGCATCGAAGAACGCGTCAGCGCACTGGGTGGCACATTTTTAATTGAATCGCAGCGTAGCCAAATACCGCTTGGGACGCGCATAACTGTTAACTTGCCCACAAAACCGCTCGCAATATCAACAAACTAGGAAAATTTCCTAGTCACTTATAACTTTGTCTCATTCATTTGGTGAATCACTCCGATACCATCTCTTAGCACTAGGGAGAAACATAGCATGCTGGGTTTTCTGATTTCAAAACCGACATCAGCACCTATAGAACCACAGGACATTGATGCAACCTATCGTTACTGGCGCTTGCATTTAATGTTATCGATGTACGTCGGCTATGGGGTGTTTTATTTCACACGCAAAAGTCTCAATTTTGCCATGCCTGCGATGCTCACTGAGCTCGGGCTTGAACATTCCGATGTTGGTCTGCTTGGTACGCTCTTTTACATGACTTACGGTTTGTCAAAGTTTGTTTCTGGCATGGCCAGCGACCAATCAAAACCGAGTTACTTCATGGGTTTGGGGCTGGTTGCAACGGGTGTGATCAATGTGCTGTTTGGTTTGAGCTCTTCCCTAGCCGCATTTACCGTGCTTTGGACATTGAACGCTTTTTTCCAAGGTTGGGGATGGCCGCCGTGCGCTAAATTGCTCACCACCTGGTATTCCCGATCTGAACGTGGGTTTTGGTGGTCTATCTGGAACACTTGCCACAATTTAAGTGGCGCACTCATTCCGATCAGCATTGGTTTTATCGCTGTGACTTTTGGTTGGCGGTACGGATTTATTGCACCGGGTTGCTTGGCGATCATCGTTGGTTTAGTGCTCTGCTTTCGCATGCAAGATAAGCCCACAACGTTAGGGTTACCCCCAGTGGGTGAGTGGCGTAACGATGAATTAGAAAAGCGCCATGAGTCTGAAGGTAAAGGGCTGCCATTTAGCCAAATTTTAAGTCGTTACGTGCTAGGGAATAAGTACATTTGGCTGTTATGTAGCTCCTATCTACTGGTGTATGTGGTGCGTATCGCGCTAAATGATTGGGGTAATTTATACCTCACTGAACGGCATGGTTATGAGCTTTTTTCGGCCAACGCTGCCGTATCGATGTTTGAAGTCGGAGGATTTTTAGGATCGCTATTTGGTGGTTGGGGCTCGGACAAATTTTTTAAAGGCAATCGAGCTCCGATGAACTTGATTTTTGCGCTAGGCATTTTCATTTCAGTGGCCGCGTTATGGCTAACACCGATTAATAACTTTGTGGTGTTGTCGGGCTGCTTCTTTTCCATCGGATTTTTTATTTTTGGTCCGCAAATGATGATAGGAATGGCCGCCGCTGAATGTTCGCACAAGGATGCGGCTGGAACCGCGACCGGTTTTGTCGGCTTATTTGGCTATCTTGGTGCAGCGTTAGCCAGTTACCCATTGGCTGTCATTATTGAACAATTTAGTTGGGAAGGATTTTTCAGTGTCATTACCCTCTCAGCCGCACTGATTGGATTACTGATTTTGCCCTTTTTAAAAGCGCAACAGCGTGCAGGGAATGCCGTCACTATGTCATAACCTTTCCTCACGTTGTTTTCTGATTTCGCTGTGTCATGCAGCAAAAACGAAATCACAGGAATGTGATGAAACTTAACGCTGCCCTACGTCTACGTTAAGTAATGAAAATAACAAGAGGAAACAGACATGAAAGATAGATTACCTCGCAGTGTACTTGCTACCTGCATTCTCGGTGCTTCGCTTGCCGCGCCTCAAGCATTTGCTGAAGGCCGACTCGTGGTTTATTGCAGTGCCACTAACGCCATGTGCGAGACAGCGACTAAAGCCTTTTCTGATAAATATGACGTAAAAACCTCTTTTGTTCGCAATGGCTCTGGCAGCACGCTGGCCAAAATCGAAGCAGAGAAGAAGAACCCACGCGCGGATGTTTGGTATGGCGGCACGTTGGATCCTCAATCACAGGCGGGTGAAATGGATCTCTTACACGCTTACCAATCCCCGCAGCTTGAATTCATTATGGATGGATTTAAAGATCCAGCGAAACGCAAAGGGAACTACTCTTCAGCCGTTTATATGGGTATTTTAGGTTTTGGGGTGAACACTCAACGTTTGGCTGAAAAAGGATTACCGATCCCGCGCTGCTGGAATGATTTAACCAAACCTGAATACAAAGGAGAGATTCAAATCTCTGACCCACAAAGTTCAGGAACAGCCTACACCGCATTAGCCACCTTCATTCAACTTTGGGATGAAGATAAAGCCTTTGATTATTTCAAAGCACTCGACAAAAACGTCTCTCAATACACCAAATCAGGTGTTACCCCTTCACGTAACTCAGCGCGTGGTGAAATTGCGATTGGTATTGGTTTTTTGCATGACTACTCACTCGAACAATCGAAAGGAGCACCGCTGGAGCTGATTTCGCCTTGTGAAGGTACAGGTTATGAAATTGGTGGTGTGAGCATTATCAAAGGGTCGCGTAACCTTGATAACGCGAAACAGTTTGTTGACTGGGTCATGTCAAAAGAAGGACAAGAGCTGGCATGGAAAGAAGGTCAATCTTTCCAAATTTTAACTAACACTCAAGCGGAACAATCCCCCAACGCCCTCGACCCTAAAAAGTTAACCTTGATCGATTATGACATGGATACCTATGGATCCTCTGATGAACGTAAGCGATTGATTAATAAGTGGGTTAATGTTGTAAAAATGGGCGAATAGCCAACGCATTCCCTTGTCTTAGCCTCGATGGGCAGTGCCTACTGCCCTTTTTATAAAGCCAATACCAGGCTTATCACCGTGTGGCTACAAATAACTTTGGTACAGAAAAATGAATGAATTTACAGCAGGCACTGCACCACATCGGCCGCTAAAAACCTCGCATAGGGACCCGATTTTTTATTGGATCCTGACGTTATTGTGTGCGTTTGTGCTGTTGCCCTCTTTTGCACTTGATTACGGAGTGTTTGATTCAACATCGCAAGAGTTTTATGCCGCTATGGGTTGGAGCCGTGCCAATATTTCTTGGTTATGGTTTGCGCTTCCGGGTGTACTTCTCATTCGCCCTTGCTATGCAGGTAATAAGTACGCCAAACACCGTCACTATTTTGATATCGGTTATTCAGCGGCATGCATGTTTTTCGTGTTGGTCAGCTCTTGGTATACCCAGCAAGGTTTAGGTTATTCAACCATTGCACTATTTATTGCCTTAAGTGCTGTCATGACATTGGCATTGGCTCGTCTTGAGTTTTTGGGCGGTGACAGCTTCGTGATTGGTGCTCTGATCTCGATTATTCTCTTGATCACGATTTTTATTATCTTTCCGAGTATCGCCATCTTTGTACCGATGTTCCAAGATGAAATGGGGAACTTTGTTGCGTGGCAATTCATTGAAATTTTGAGCCGAGCGCAGATCATACAAATTGTTTGGAACTCCGTACTGCTTGGCGTATCTGTGGGTATAGGTGCCACTTTCTTTGGTTTGATCTTTGCTATCTATACTACACGCATTGCCACTCGCTCCGCTTTCATTGCGCGAATTTTTTCTATTCTTCCCATTGTGACTCCCCCTTTTGTCGTTGGGCTTGGGGTGACTTTAATGCTTGGGCGCTCCGGTTATATCACCGAACTCATGGTGGATTGGTTTGGGTTACAACAGACAAACTGGCTGTATGGTTTTACAGGCATTTGGATGGCACAAGTGCTCGCCTTTGCTCCTATGTCATTCATGATTTTAGATGGCGCGATGAAATCCCTACATCCATCACTGGAAGAGGCGTCCTACACACTTCGAGCCAATCGTTATCAAACTTTTTTTAAAATTGTCATGCCATTGCTCAAACCTGCTTTGGCCAACAGTTTCTTAATCATCTTTGTCCAATCACTGGCCGACTTCAGTAACCCGCTTGTACTTGGGGGCAGTTTCGATGTGTTAGCCACTCAGATTTACTTCTACATCGCAGGAGCTCAATTAGATTACGCTTCCGCCAGCACACTTGGGGCCGTCTTGCTGCTATTTTCGTTGGCGATCTTTGTTGTCCAATATCTGTGGATAGGAAAGCGTTCATACGTCACCATTTCCGGCAAATCATATCGTGGCGATGTGCAAGCGCTGCCTACCTTACTTAAACATACGGTTTCGGCACTGCTCTATTTTTGGATGGCATTTAACATCTTGCTTTATGGCAGCATCATCTTCGGCAGCTTCACCGTGAACTGGGGTGTAGATTACAGTTTAACGCTTAAAAACTATATTCATCTGTTTGGCATGGGAATGAGTGAAGGTGCTTGGCCATCACTTATCACGACGATGATTTATGCCGGCGTTGCAGCGCCATTAACCGCCTTCTTTGGTCTGTTGATTGCGTATATCGTTGTCCGTCAGCAATTTTACGGTAAGAAAGTGATTGAGTTTGCAACCATGCTTTGCTTCGCCGTTCCGGGTACCGTGGCGGGGGTATCTTACATTCTTGCATTTAATGATGCGCCTATTTACCTCACCGGTACCGCGGCCATTGTTGTGATTTCCATGGTGATGCGTAACGTGCCTGTAGGCATTCGCGCAGGTATTGCAGGGCTAGGCCAACTTGATAAATCGCTCGATGAAGCGTCACTTAGTTTGCGGGCTAACTCCTTTAAAACCATTACTCATATTCTGTTGCCGTTATTACGACCAGCAATTCTCTCAACACTGATTTACAGCTTTGTTCGAGCAATGACGACCGTCAGCGCCATTATTTTCTTGGTGACGCCAGAAACACGGGTGGCAACGTCTTACATCCTGAATCGTGTAGAAGATGGTGAGTATGGCGTTGCGATCGCATATGGCTCGATTTTGATTGTTGTGATGTTGGCTATTATTTTAATTTTTGATTTTATCGTTGGCGAGGCACGTGTTTCTCGTTCTAAAGCCAATAACCAAGAATAACCATTGGAGATATCACCATGGAAAATGAAAACTTTGTTGTTTTAAAGAATGTCTGCAAGCGTTTTGGCGATAAAACCGTCATTGGTAATTTGGATTTAGAAATCAAAAAAGGCAGCCTTGTAACACTGCTCGGCCCTTCAGGATGTGGAAAAACGACCGTACTGCGTTTGGTCGCAGGGCTCGAAAAACCAACCAGCGGCCAAATTTTTATTGATGGTGAAGATGTCACGAGCACCTCCATCCAGCAACGTGACATCTGCATGGTGTTTCAATCTTACGCTCTGTTTCCTCACCTTTCTTTACATGACAACGTAGGTTATGGCCTAAGAATGATTGGCTTGAGTAAAGATGAAGTGAAACAGCGAGTGGATGAAGCCTTGAAATTAGTTGATTTAGAAGGCTTTGGGGAACGTTACGTTGACCAAATTTCAGGAGGTCAGCAACAGCGAGTAGCGCTCGCTCGCGCGTTGGTGCTTAAGCCTAAGGTATTGCTATTCGATGAGCCGCTCAGTAACTTGGACGCCAATTTAAGACGCAGCATGCGTGAAACTATTCGAGAGTTGCAACAGCGTTTTAATATCACCTCTTTGTATGTGACGCACGATCAGGCTGAGGCCTTTGCCGTTTCTGATACTGTGATTGTGATGAAAGATGGCGACATCATGCAGCAGGGGTCACCAACTCAACTGTATAAGCACCCAACCTCGATGTTCATGGCCAACTTCATGGGCGAAGCCAATATTTTTGAGGGTCAATATGATGGTGAATATTTGATCATCAATGGCTATAAGATCCCCGCTAATGATGACAGTGTCACGGCTTTGCCTGCGGGAAATTATCAAATTGGTGTTCGACCAGAAGCTATTTTGCTCTGCGCGGACGGTGATGCCTGCCAACAGTGTCAAATTACCAGTATTGCTTACATGGGGTCGATGTATGAAGTGTTGGTTAAATGGCAGAACAAAGAGCTGTTACTGCAACTCAACTCGTCACAATTTGACCCCAGTTACGCTGATCACCCTTACCTGACGATCAACCCCGTTGGGTTATTCCTACTACCTGAAGATGCTTAATACTGCCTAGCTTGACCAAACGCCTCCAAACGAATGGAGGCGTTTGTGTCTTAGTGAGAGCAATGAACAACTTAACGAGAGCAATGAAAAAGATCCACCCGCACAAGTGAGATTGGTTATAATCATCAGCCCGTTAGCACCAAGGCATGAGTTGGGTTATCATCCTTACCTTGGTTTGTCGCCACTAAAAATGGGCGAGTGATGCTCAATCAATGAGTTTAACTTGTCTGTACGGCGCTCTTCTCATCGCACAATTAAGAGACATTTCATGTTACTTCCCACACAAACAAGTTGGGTTATTTTAGCGGGTGGGCAAGCCAGCCGTATGGGTGGACAAGACAAAGGGCTGATTGAACTCAATGGCCAACCTTTGATTCAACATGTCATGAATAAGCTTAAGCCGCAATCTACTAACCTGACGATTAACGCTAATCGTAACCATGCACAGTATCGTCAGTTTGCGCCTGTCATTTCCGATACCATGGCTGATTATCCCGGGCCACTCGCTGGAATTCAGGCAGGGTTAACCCATGCACAAACCGATTGGGTTGGATTTGTCCCTTGCGATTGCCCGTTGATCAATGACGATCTTGTTGCGCGTTTTTGCCATGCTGTTCAAGACTCGCATGATATTTTAGTCGCCCATGATGGTCACTTCGCTCAACCCGTATTCACCCTTATTCACCAACGTGTGCTGCCAACACTGACTGCATTTTTAGAACGTGGCGAGAGAAAAATCACCCGTCTTTATCAAGAATGCCACACAGATTACGTTGACTTTAGCGACTCGCCAAACTGCTTTTTGAACCTCAACACGCCTCAAGATCTGGCACAATTTGGAACTTTGACATCATGAAATATCAAGCGCCTTCATGCCCTTTGCTTGGCTTTGCGGCCTACTCTGGCACAGGAAAAACAACCCTGCTTGAAGCCTTGTTGCCCAAGTTAAGGGCAGCAGGCCTAACATTAGGCGTACTTAAGCACGCGCACCACGATTTTGATATTGATAAACCAGGTAAAGATAGCCATCGGCTGCGTAAAGCGGGGGCAAGCCAGATGTTAGTTGCATCGCGCTATCGTCATGCCATGATGACTGAGACGCCAGAAGCCGAACCCGATTTCGAATATCTTTTGTCTCGCTTTGATTGCGATAAACTCGACGTAATTTTAGTTGAAGGGTGTAAAAACCTCGCCTTTCCAAAAATTGAATTGCACCGTGCTGAAGTGGGTAAACCTTGGCTATATCCAAATGATGAAAATATCATCGCTATCGCCGCGGATGAAGTTGTGAAAAGTGCTTTACCACAGATGAACATCAATGATCTCGATGCAATAGCGGCGTTTGTGATTGAATATGTACAGCGTTGTAAATGAAATATCCTGCGCTATTTCGGTGGTGAAAGCGTGACAATTATCCCACTTAAAGGCAAAATCTAGCTCATTACATGTTGGTTAGTCATGTTTCAGCGCTGCCAACGCCCCCATTTTCAATTGGTTGATAGTAAGCGATCAGCCTTTGTTTATTTTCCCGAAATTGGGAATGACGATTTTAGAGAGATGATCATGGCTCGCACCATTTTGTACACTTACAAAAATGAAGATAAAACGCTGACTTTTTCTTACGAAAAGCATCACAACATTCAAGAAGCAGTAGCCGAAGCAGAAGGTATTGATATTACTG
>NZ_NDIM01000371.1:0-11575 GCF_002241375.1 Vibrio sp. V19_P1S1T109
TGATAATTTTTTATAAAACCTTGTGCATATTCTGCTTGGCAAGTCTTCGAAATAGATTGCAATAAAACGAACCAAAATGGTGCGTGGAATGCGTAGTATTGTTCACAGTTATTCGTTTCTCTCTTCGCTCAAATGTTAAATAAGTGTTAGCTTGTATGCAGAGTTAAAGAGGGATTTATGGTGTGGAGTAGTATCAGTTTTCGTAAGCGTATGCTGATCATAATGACCCTTTCAGGGTTGATTGAATTACTGCTGTTAGTTGCCGCTGGTTTTGTGTACATCAAACATTCTCAAGAAGAAGAGATGGGCTTAAAGGCCTTAGGGGTTGCTTCATTTCTTGCTCAAACTCCATCAGTGGTCGATATGCTTGAATCTGGTAGTGGGGTGGATCACCAACAGCGTTATCGAGAGTTAACAAAATTAATCGGTGCAACCTTCATTGTTATCGGCGATCAACATGGGATCCGCTTAGTCCATCCTGTTGATGAACGAATTGGTCTTCCCATGAAAGGGGGAGATAATGATCAAGCTTTGCTACATGGTGAGTCATACGTTTCTTTTGCTCAGGGTTCATTGGGTAAATCCGTGCGTGGAAAATCGGCGGTAAAAAATGCCCAAGGACAAATCGTTGGTGTGGTGTCAGTTGGTTACTTAATAGAACGACTACAAGATAAAATTGAACCTTTTCTCATCTACCTAATTGGGATGGCACTGCTGGTGGTGCTGGCGAATGCTGTACTTTCCAGCTACGCCTCACGCCGTTTTCAGAAAGCGATACTTGGTTTTGAACCAGAAGAGATTGGCCGATTGTATGTCGAACTCGATGTCACCATGAGTACCTTAAAGGAAGGCATTTTAAGTATTGATGAGGCGGGTATTCTTCGTTCCATTAATAAAAGTGCGTGTGAGATTTTGGCGATTAACCGAGAGAAAGCACTGAATCAACCACTTTCTCTGTTTCTACCTGAAAGTGATCTCATGAGTGTTATTGAAAGTGGCACGCCTGATCACGACATCGAGCTGTACCTCAATCAACAGCGTCTGATCGCCAATCGAAGTCCGATTATTGTTGACGGTAAAGTGGTTGGGGCGGTGTCCAGCTTCCGCCTCCGAGATGAAATCAACGAGTTAACCGAGCAACTCTCCCAAACCAAAGAGTATGCTGAAATGCTGCGCTCTCAAACTCACGAACATCGCAACAAACTCAACACCATCAGTGGGCTTGTACAGATGGGAGAGCTGGAAGCGGTTCAGCATTTAATCGGCCAAGAAACGGCTCATTACCAATCGCTCATTGAATTTCTACGCGAGACAGTTAGAGATCCACTCATTGCCGGAATGCTGCTGGGTAAAACTGAGCGGGCTCGTGAACTTGGTTTGGAGTTAGTTGTTGAAGAGGGATCGCGTCTAGAACCTTTGCCGCAGCGTATCAATGCCGAAGATATCGTCACTATCTTGGGTAACCTGATTGACAATGCATTTGATGCGACACTCACGATGATCCGCAATGAAAAACGGGTGACACAAGAACGACGCATCATTGAAGTGTCACTCAGCGATTATGGTGCCGAAATTATTCTTGAAGTGGATGATAAAGGGTGTGGTTTACCCGAACAAATGTCGCCACAGCAATTATGGCAAAAGGGAGTCTCTAGCAAAGCAAAACATAACCGAGGTGTGGGTTTACACCTGGTAAAACAGTTAGCTGATCGCTATCAAGGGCAGCTAGAAATGAAAAGTAATCAAGATGTTGGAACAAGAGTTACGGTTTATCTGCCTAAGGAAGAACAAGTATGAATACCCGTGTCATGATCATTGAAGATGATATCGCGATTGCGCAATTACATCATCGTTACCTGACACAAATTGAGGGATTTGAAGTCATTGGCATTGCAACGACTCACGCCGATGCCCAATTGCAGTTAGATATCCTCAAACCCGATTTAGTATTGCTGGATGTTTATCTACCGGATGGTACGGGGCTCGATCTCTTACAGAAAGTTCGAGGCAACAACCAAGGCTGTGATGTAATTTTGATTACTGCAGCGCGCGATGTTGAGACGCTACAACAGGCAATGCGTGGTGGCGTAGTTGATTACTTGCTCAAGCCAGTCATGTTTCCCCGTCTTGAATCGGCATTGAAGAAATACCAAACCCAACAATTAGAGCTGGGCTCCGTGGCTGATGTTGACCAAAACGTAGTTGATAAAATGTTGACAGCCAATACCAGTGAGCTTCCCACTCATCTGCGTCTTCCCAAAGGAATTGATGGGGTTACGCTAGACAAAATACGCCATCTTTTTAATACACCATGCAGTTTGACCGCGGACGAAGCGGGAGAAAAAATTGGCGCAAGTCGAACCACGGCAAGACGTTATCTGGAATATTTAATCAGCAGTGGTGAGCTAACCGCCGACTTAAATTACGGCACGGTTGGTCGCCCGGAGCGTTGCTATAAAAAAGTTGTGCGTTAGGCCGAGAGATTTAATGAGTTAACCGCATGAAATTTAATGCTATTTAATCACGTCGTTCGTATTGTTGATGATGAATGCTTGCGATCAACTAGACGGCGTTTCAAACCCCATCTAAAGTTTAAGAACAAAAGGCAGATAACATCATGTAGGAGAGAGGATGAACGTAATCAAATATCTGCGTACTATTCTACCTATGTGGCTAATCAGTGTGTTGGCATCATCACCTGCTTATCCCGCTAGTCTTGAAACACTAACGTATTATACAGAGGCCTATCCCCCTTTTAATTTTATGAATCAGGGCAAAATCACTGGAATTTCGGTTGATTTACTTCAAGAAGCCGCTAAATTCTCAGGACATGACGTATTATTGAGCCAGATCGTATTGCAACCGTGGGCTCGTTCTTATCGCTCTACCATTTTGAAAAAAGACGGAGTACTTTTCTCGACAACAAGGACGTCACACAGAGAGGAATTATTTCATTGGGTAGGCCCAATTGATGACATCAAAGTTTCGGTAATTGCACGTAAAGGCAGTAATATCAAACTTGGGGAACCTTTAGAAATTACCTCCTATAAGATCGGGGTGATAAAAGATGACGTCGGCGAACAAATGCTATTGCAATATGGTGTTCCGAGAGACTCAATGCAAGAAGCAACGGATGTCACGATGTTGGCAGAGCAGTTAGTGAAAAAGCGTATTGATTTGATTGCATACGATGAACGGTCAGCCCATTGGTGGATAAAACAAGCAGGATATGCCCCCGATCAATTTGAAACACTTTATGTGTTAAAGCAGGGATTACTTTACTATGCTTTTAATAAAAATATAGACCAAACACTATTAGACGATTTACAAATGGGTATTGATAAAGTAAAGAACACGGTTAATGAAGACGGTGTTAATCGATATCAAGCCATATTAAACAAATACCAATAACCATTCTTAAGATTAGTGACCAGTATGAGCAACCCAAGTAGTACAATTTTGACAGAGAGTGGTACCAACGAACTTGAGATTATTGAGTTCCATTTAGAAAAGGTACTGCCAGATGGACGCACGAAAACCTGCTATTACGGCATTAACGTTGCGAAAGTTAGGGAAGTGATACAAGTTCCTGATACCACCGATTATCCCAATGCTCAGCCGCATATGATCGGTGTATTTTCGTCACGTGATGTACTGACTCCGTTAGTTGATCTTGCCGGTTGGCTTGGTGTGCCTACTAATCCAAGCCTTGATCGAAAGTTTGTTATCGTGACGGATTTTAACCGCATGACCAATGGCTTTTTGATTGACAGCATTAGTCGTATTCACCGTATTTCTTGGAACGATGTTGAATCGCCGAGTCAGTTTTTAGAAGCGGGTGAGCAAGATTGCGTCGTGGCGGTTGTTCGCAAAGACGGCAACCTGATCATGATTTTGGATTTTGAGAAAATCATCGCTGACATCAACCCTGAATTGAGTATGGAAAAATACGATGTCACGGTGGACAGATCGGTCGACCTCAACCAAAAAATGATCAGCAAACGTAATGCGAAAACCATCATGGTGGTGGATGATTCGGCGTTTATCCGCAGTTTAATACAAGACACATTAAGCTCTGCAGGCTACAACATTATTGCGTGTAAAGACGGTGGTGAAGCCTATGAGAAATTAATGGAAATTGAGAAAGTAGCCAAGTCCGAAAACGTACCCGTGACAGAGTTAGTGAATGCGATAGTAACGGATGTAGAAATGCCGCGCATGGATGGTATGCACTTGTTGAAGCGCTTGCGTGACAGCGAAACTTATAAAACAACGCCGATAGTGATGTTCTCCTCGATCATGAGTGATGATAACCGAGCCAAAGCATTAGCACTGGGTGCTGATGATACCTTGACCAAACCCGAAATTGGCAAAATGGTCACCCTGATGGATAAATATGTATTTGCTTAACCTTTATACTCTTCCCACTTAGAGTTGTTTGGGTATAGCGGTCAGTCTGCGACCAATTAAGGAGAGTCTCATTTGAGGCTCTTTTTGTTTTACCACAATTCTGAACGTTAAGCTCAGCGGCGCGAATAGCGAGCAATGAGTAAGGAGAGATGGGAGGAAGATCAAACTCTATTAGATTGGTCAAAATGTAATATTCTTTCACACTTTATCATTCCTCATTCTACGCTTTGTCTTTCCGATCACGTTTTTATCTTGCTCTCTCTGCTTTCCTTTCATCTCATTTACTCTGAGCGTGAGTGAACTCTGTGTTTTTCTTCTCCTCCCTTGGCTCTACGCCCTGAGAGCAAAATGGCAAGGGGGAGGTAATTGGCGGTGTCAAAATTATAACGTTAGCTTAGGTAGATATAGGCATATGTCTACTGATTTATAGGTTTTCTGCCAGCAGTGAGAGCAGGACAAGCACTAACGTTATAAAACGGATTACAACAATGAAAACAAACCTAACGAGAATGACTTTAGCGTTTGCTTCAATTGGTATGCTAGCGGGTTGTAATGACTCGTTAGACGTTCAAGTCATGGATGGGTATTTAACCAATGCCCAAGTTTGGCTGGATGTGAACGGCAATCGTCAATTTGAACAAAACGAACCTCAAGCGTATACCGACCAAAAAGGTATCGCAAAAATTAACGTGGCGGGGCTGCGTGGTGACGTAAAAAATTATTATCTGATGGCTTCTGCTATCAAGGGAAAAACCGTTGACCAAGATATTCCCACCGTCAAAGCGGCGCACAATTATTTAATGATGGCGCCAGCAAATTATCCGGTGATCAGCCCTTTTACGACTTACCTCAGCGTGCAGATGCAAAATGGTAAGCGAGAGAGTAAAGCGTTGGCTGAGCTGAAAAAGGCGCTGCGTATTCCAACTCTGGATATCAAAGCGGATTATGTCGATAACCACATCTTGGTTGCTCAATCTGCTAAAGCGCTAGCGCAACTGCTACCTGCTACTATCGATGACTCCAGCTTGCCTGAATTGGCCAATACCTTGAAAAAAGCCAGTAAACTGTTTGGCGATGAGATCAAAAAAGCGCAGCGAGAAAAGAGCGATATTCGCGATAAAACACTGATGCTTGAAAATGGTGAGCCTGTTATTGGCTTTGATAGCGATAGAGATGGCGTAGCCGATTTGATTGACCACTTTCCTTACGACATCCAAGAGAGTATTGACTCCGATAATGATGGCATTGGCGATCACGCAGACCTAGACGATGACAACGATGGCTGGCCTGATGAAACTGAATGGCGATTAGGGACAGACCCTTATGACGCCTTAAGCTTTGCTGCCGATCTCGATAGCGATGGCATTGCGGATGTCGAAGATGATGATATTGATGGTGATGGGTGGAGCAACGCCGATGAAGCGCGTTTAGGAACGGACGCCAATGATGTTTCAAGCGTTCCTGCTGATCTTGATAGTGACGGTATTGCCGATAGCGAAGATGACGATATTGATGGTGATGGCGTGAGCAACGCGCAGGATGTATTCCCACGAGATCGCTTAGAAAGCCTTGATACCAATAACGATGGGCTAGGGGATTTTGCCTCAAGCGACGATGACGGTGATGGCATCCCCGACAGCATTGATCCACAACCGAAACAGGCGGATAACTCGACAACCGAGCCGACCCCAACTTATCAAGAAGCGATCATTTACTACCTGCGTGATGACAATAATTATGACGGATGGGGACTACACCTTTGGAACAACGGTAGCTGTGATTCTGTTTCTGAATCTGCGCTTAATGGCGTGGATTGGGGAAATCCTTACTTAGCCTCAGAAATCGACCCGATTTATGGAGCGATATATCGCATTCCACTTAAAGCAGAACATGGCAACTGCATGAACTTTATTGTGCACAGTGGCAATGATAAAGCGCTGGGCGGCGATGATTTAGTGCTGGATTTTGTCAAAGGCAATACGCTTTATACGCGCCACGGTAGTGCGGTGTTGAACTATTCTCCGAATGAGCAAATTCAAGTTGCCATTGAGGGCGCAGCTGCACATTGGCTTGCGGTAAATCAACTGGCGTGGTTCGATCACAGCGAAGCGGCAAGCTATGAGCTTTGGAGCCGCGCACAAGGCAATGGTGATATCGCCCATCCTGAACAATTCATTCATTACCCATTAGCCTTGTCAGGCGTGACCAATAATGCGCATTTCCCACATTTAGCGGGTCGAACAGCCTTCAGATTGGATGTGAGCAATGAACAAGCTAAAGCGCTGTTGAAAACTCAGCTACTGACAGTGGCGAGAGAGGCTGAAGGCAAAGTACTGGTTGCAACAAAAGTACAGATCCCAGGAATAGTCGATAATCTTTACACGGCTGGCAGCGATGATGCCGATGAAGCGAAACTTGGCGCTTGGATAGACGGTGATAGCGCGCATTTTGCGCTATGGGCTCCGACCGCGCAGCAAGTGGAGTTGTATCTGTATGATCAAGATAAAACCCTTCGCAGTACCTCCCCTCAGCCGATGGTTGAAGATTCCAACACCGGAGTTTGGCACTATCAAGGTGAGCGCTCGCTGAAAAACAGTTTCTATCGTTACCGCGTGCAGGCCTACCATCCTAAAACGGCGCAACTTGAATGGATGATGACGACCGACCCGTATTCTCAATCGCTCAGCACATCCAGCCTTTATTCTCAATTGGTGGACTTAACCGCCGCAGAGTCAAAACCGGACGATTGGGATACTCAAATTATTCCTGAACTGACTCATCCTGAAGATAACATTCTTTATGAAGTACACATTCGTGACTTCAGCAACAGTGATAGCAAAGGAACAGCGGAATACAACGGTAAGTATCTTGCCTTCTTGGAAGAGGAACGTGACAGTGTTGCGCACCTGAAAAGTTTAAAACAAGCGGGTTTAACCACCATTCACTTACTGCCAAGCTATGATTTAGCGTCGATTCCGGAAGATGAGCAAAAGCGGGTCGATCTTAATGATACAGTCGCAAAACTGTGTGGTATTAACCCGCAAGCGTCGCTCTGTTCTGATGGCACGTCGATGAGCGCGACCATACTTTCTTTGTTGGAAAAAACCGACCCGAATACACCGCAAGCACAAGCATTACTTGCGGATGTGCGGCCGCTTGACAGCTTCAACTGGGGTTATGATCCATTCCATTACAGCGCGCCAGAAGGCAGTTATGCGGTGCAAAGTGATGGTGTGTCACGGGTGAAAGAGTACCGCCAAATGGTGCAAAAACTGCATCAGCTTGGTTTTCGAGTCGTGCAAGATGTGGTCTACAACCATACCTACTCGTCAGGTTTGTATGACAAATCAGTATTGGATAAAACCGTGCCCGGTTATTACCACCGCTTGAACCCCATCACAGGTGCGGTTGAAAATTCTAGCTGCTGTGACAATACCGCTTCAGAAAACCGTATGTTCGAGAAACTGGTGGCCGATAGTGTCACGATGTGGGCGCAAGATTACAAAATCGACGGTTTCCGTTTCGATCTTATGGGACACCTGATGAAATCAAGCATGCTCAAGATTTATGAGGCGGCGAAAACGGTTGATCCTGACACTTGGTTCTATGGTGAAGGCTGGAACTTTGGTGAAGTCGCCAACGGTGCCAGAGGCGAAAATGCCACGCAATGGCCAATGGCTGGAACGGGAATAGGGACTTATAACGATCGCTTACGTGACGGTGTGCGTGGCGGTGGTCCATTTGATAGCGGTGAGGCGCTATTAACCACTCCGGGTTTTGCTAATGCAGGTGATCGATTTAGTGATGAGCTGAAATCGAAAATGGACTTAATTCGCTATGGCATGGCTGGCAATTTACAAGCCTATCCATTGCAAACCGCCAGCGGCATGACAGTACTTGGCCGTGATTTCCAATACGGTGGTCAAGGCGCGGCCTATACACTTGACCCACAAGAGTCGATTAACTACGTCTCTAAACACGACAATCAAACCCTGTGGGACTTCAACCAATATAAAGCAAAAGCAGAAACCAGCTCAGCGGATAGAGCGCGCATGCAGATCATTGGTCTTGCGCCAGTAATGCTTGGGCAAGGTGTTCCTTTCTTCCATATGGGTTCAGAACTACTTCGCTCAAAATCGATGGCGCGCGACAGTTACGACAGTGGTGATTGGTACAACCGTGTTGACTTTAGCAAGCAGACCAACAACTGGAATGTCGGCTTGCCAAGAGCAGATAAAGATCAGGCCAACTGGAGTGCGATTCAAAGTGTGATAGCCAACCCCAATACGGTGGCTTCCGCGCAAGATATCGCATGGACAGACAATGCCTTCAAAGCCTTGCTGGCGATTCGTGCGCAAACACCGTTGCTCAAGCTAATCTCTGAGCAAGAAGTGTTAAATCGTGTTCGTTTCCATAATACGGGGCCAAATGCGCAGCCTGGCATGATTGTTATGTCGGTTAATGATGGTGTTTCAGCTGGTGCGGATCTCGACCCTAACGTTGAGGCCATCGTTGTCGCCATCAACGCCAATAGCGTTGAGCAAAGTGTCGTGATCCCGAATGCGCAGCGCTTTGAATTACATCCTGTTTTACGCACAGCACAAGATGTGCGCGTCAAAGAGAGCCAGTTTAACAATGGCCGCTTTACCGTTCCAGCCTTAACGGCGGCAGTGTTTGTGATGCCGCAGCAGGGCGAGCAGGGTGCTGGCTTAAGCATTGATGCGCCACCAATTGATGTTGCACCTTATGGTTCAACCACGGTGTACGTGCGTGGTTCGATGAACGGTTGGGGAGTTTCAAATCCATTATCCTATCAGCAAAATGGTCTCTACACGTTTGAAGGTTATCTGACTCCCGGAGTGTATGAATTCAAAATTGCTTCTGAAGATTGGAGCACACTAAACCTTGGTTTTGGTGGCTTTAGTATCGCTAGCGGTTCCGCGACATTGGAAAATGCAGGAAATGGCAATATCAAGCTTACCGTAACAGAGCAAGGTGTTTTGAAGTTCACACTGGATGCATCCAACACATCGCAACTGGTGGTTGGCGTTGTGGATACGGGTCTTGACTACGCGTGTTATCAAGACAATAACCCCGCTTGTGATTTGCGAATTTATCAAGTGATGGTGGAATCCTTTGTTGATGGAGATTCAAACGCTGATTACGGCGTTGGTTACGGCAACTCGCACCACCGTGGTGATTTGCAAGGCATCATCAATAGCTTGGATTATATTGCTAGCTTGAACGTTAATGCGTTGTGGTTAACGCCAGTATTTGATTCCTGTGCGGGTCAAAATGGTGATGATAAGCTTGACGCTACTGGCTATTTTGCGTGTGATTATTTCAACGTAGATCCTAACTTTGGCAGCAACGCTAAGCTAAAAGAGCTGATTGATAGTGCGCATGACAAAGGGCTGTACGTGTTATTGGATGGCGTATTTGGCCACACCAGCTCTGTTGGCGTGAAAGTGTCACCGAGCGGCAAGTTGCCTCAGCTTCATGACGGAGAAAGTGGTTATCCGGGCAAGTTGGTCACTTATCCTAGCCAAGCGAGTGAGGCATTTTTCACTGAAGTTGCCAGCTACTGGATCCGTGAGTTTGGTATCGATGGCTGGCGTTTAGACCAAGCGTATCAAGTCCCGCTTGAGAGCTGGCGTTCGCTGCGCGTGGCGGTTGAACAAGCATCGCAAGATAACCTCAATGCAGGGAAATCATGGGGCACATTAGGCTATATGGTCGGTGAAGTGTGGCAAGGGGCTGATGACATTACCCTAACTGCGTATGGCAGTGATGCAAACCCAGCGCTCTCCTCTGCCTTCAACTTTCCTTTACGCTATGGTGTGATGCAAGCACTAGCCGTGGAAGAATCTGGTGCAAGCGGTAGCGCTCTGAGTCTAGAAGCCAGTTGGAATAACCGAGCGAAATCGCCTTATCACGCCATGCCAAATCTAATGTTAGGTAATCATGATTTGGTTCGCTTTGGTGACCTGATCCAACGAGGTAATTTAGGTGATTATTATGCGCGACATCTTGCCGCGTTCAGTTTTCTTGCTGCTTATTCTGGGCCAATCACGCTTTACTATGGTGAAGAGATTGGGGATGAAGTCGAAAACTTTGCAGCGCAAGTGACACAAAATTGTGCCGCTGTTGGTTTGTGTGATGATCACGTTGCTCGTTCTAGTGGCAAAGTAGATGGTTCAAGCTTGTCACCACAACAGCAAGCGCTGAAAAACAGCGTCAGTCAATTAATGCTACTGCGCAGCCAATACCCGTCACTGGCTAAAGGGGAGCGGCGTAATGTGTGGATTGACGAGAGTTTGTACGCGGATCTCAAAGTGTACGGTGATGAGCAGATCCTCTATGTGCTTAACACCAGCACTGCGGAGCGGAGATTATCTCTTGATATGGGAAGCGTAAAAGCTGCGACTCAATTGAAGGATTTAATGACTGAAGAGACGATCGCCACGCAAATCGGTACAACGACAATCATCGTTCCGGCTTTAACTGGTCGCTTACTTCGACTGGATTAATCGTTAAAGCAATAAAAGCTCGCTACGGCGAGCTTTTTCCTTCTCTACTTTTTCCTACTAAGGCTCTCATTAATGAGCCTCTCGTTTGGTCATTGTCCATTGACAGAAAACACAAGTTGCGACATTTCACTCATTGGCGTAGCTTATCAACCTGAATGACACTCTGGTACACATTCTAGATTCAGCTTACAAGAGAGCCTGCTGCCATGTGGATTAGGTCACCCTCTTCAACAAATCCATAGTAATAAACTGGCCTTTGGGCGGTACTTCGTTTATTAATTAGCGAGTTAGCTAATTACTTCAAAATGGTTTTTATCGTATGACCAACATTTTTATCATTGTTGCACTGCTGGTGCTGTTTTTTGTCTTTATCCAAAAGTACGTGATCAAACACGACGATACCAAAGACTACGCTTATAAGAAGAAAGGGGCGTTACTCAATATGTCGGAAGGCGCCTTTCATAACGCACTGAAATCTGCAGTAGGGGAACACGGTGTGGTGTTGGCTAAAGTTTCAATGGCCAACGTGGTTACCCCAGCGGTGAACTTGAATAAAAAGCAGTGGTTCATCGCCAATAACCGAATCGCCAAAAACTATTTTGATTTTGTGGTGTGTGATGCAAGAACCTTAGAGC
>NZ_NDIM01000009.1:0-11462 GCF_002241375.1 Vibrio sp. V19_P1S1T109
AGATGTTCTAGGGTGGCCTCTACACGTTCAACATCAATCAAGCGTTTGTCGATGTAAATATCATTGGATGCATTGATAGCGACAAAAATACCCGCATCTTTCTGACTCACCGCGTGAGAAGCTTGAGGACGGTTAACCTCAACACCTGATTCACGAACAAATGAGCTGGTGACAATGAAAAAAATCAGCATGATAAAGACGATGTCGAGCATCGATGTTAAGTCTATCTGCGCCTCATCATTTCTTGGCTGGCGTCTGCCTAATCTCATCGCAAACTCCTTAACGATTTTTCTAATTTTAATTCAAGTAGATGACACTTTTTTGCAAGACGAGCATGCACAAACATGCCCGCAAGGGCCGCGACCATTCCGGCCATTGTCGGTAATGTGGCCAATGAAATGCCAGATGCCATCAATTTAGGATCGCTACTGCCTTGATTTGCCATCACATCAAACACAGAGATCATTCCGGTGACTGTGCCGAGCAGCCCTAACATTGGGCAAAGTGTGACGAGCAGTTTGATCATGTTAAGGTTGTGGCGCAGCATCTGCTGTGCTTCACCAAGCCAACCCTCGCGAATGGCATGGGCATACCATGAATGGTGTTCCGCGCGTTGATGCCATTGCTCTAACCACCCTTTTCGATATTTAGGAAAGCTCAATACCACAAACAGTACGCGTTCGATGATCAACAACCAATAAAGCGCCACCACCCCAGCTAGCCACCATAAGACGATACCCCCTTGCTGCATAAACTGCTGCAAGGTTGTTAGCCAGTCATTGCTGAGCAGTGCGCTTGGCAATACGCTGTTCATTACGCCGCATTCCTCATTGAAGCTTGGCATTCTTGCTCTGCTTGCGCAGCAACGAGGCCAATCCCCTGTTTTTCTAAAATAGAGCGAATATTTTCGGCTTGAGAGCTTAAGATATTATGAGCTAATAATAGTGGAATCGCAGAGACTAAACCCAGAACGGTAGTCACCAAGGCCATTGAAATGCCGCCCGCCATTACTTTTGGATCACCGTTACCAAATTGTGTGATCACTTGGAAGGTTTCAATCATGCCGGTCACCGTACCCAATAGCCCAAGCATCGGCGCAATCGCAGCTAATAACTTCAGCATCGATAAGCCTTTTTCCAAATGCGCTTGTTCATCGACCACCGCTTCCAGCAAGCGCAGCTCCAACGCTTCTACGCTGCGATTTTGCTCTTTGTTATAGACGCTGAGTACACGCCCCAATGGGTTATTACCAATTTTCTGTACATCTTTAAGCTGCGCTTTGATCTTGTGGTGAGTCATCACCAATGCGAAGCCGCGATAGAAAGCGATGATTAAACCAATACCAAGCAGTACCAAAATGATGTTACCAACCGCACCACCCATTTGTAGCCGTTCGGCTAATGTTGGTGTAAGGGCTAGCTGTTCAAGCATGATGCCACGCGAAGGATCGACCACTAAGCTTTCGATTTCCCCCGTATTTAGGCCAGAGAAAATCGGTCCATTGTCCGGTTGTTTCAAATAAGCGGTGGCGGCTTGTTTATCCCCGTTCCATTTGACATAACCTTGCTCTGTCACCAAACCAAAGGTTCCAATACGATAAGCGGCCACATTTTGCGTGACACCGTCACCATTGATAAATGCGATCTGAACGCGGCTTAGCTCACCACTGGCGATGATCTGTTCAACATAGCTGTGCCATAACCCCGTCAGCTGCGGCATCGAGGGTAAAGATTTTGCGGCGACAATTTCTTGTACCCGCGATGTATACTGATGGCGATCAACCGCAGTGATGGAAGATTCCAATTCACTGCTTAATGCTTTGGCATTTTGGCGTACCACACCAAACAGCTCTCCAAGGCTTCCTGTTTCTAAGCGAAGCTGCTCTTCTAAACGTGCTAGTCGGTTTTCATTATTACTGAATTGCGTGCTTAGCTTATCCGCTTGCGCTTGTAAATCTTGGCGCTGAGCTTCTAGCTCTGCTTTGGCGCGGCGTAGCTGCTGTTCGGTTTGTTTAAAACCCGCTTCGCGTTCGATATTGTGCTGCTGTTGCTGTTTGTTTTCCACTTTGGCGTTGCTGACTAATTCCGTAGAAGCAAAGCTGTTGAAAGCCAATAGTGTTAAACAGAGTGATGAGAGAGAGAAAACCATCTTCATTTGCTTTGCTCCTCTACTAACTCAAGTGAAACAGGTATCGTCATTAAGTTTGGTGTAATTAAATTGTTGGCCATTTTGAAAGCGGTATCTAAATCGGCATATAGCCCACTATCGACATCGGTCCATTGGTGCGAGTTTTGGCTCCAGCTCCAATACTGTTTGCCATTTAAGCTACGAGCCACCAGCGATAAACGGCCAACGTATAAAATGTCAGCTTCAATGGTTTTGTTTTCATTGAGCACCACTGCGCCTTGATAAACACCCAGTTTAGTGCCGTAGTCAATTTCGATTTGGTACGCTTCAAGAATACGGCGGTATTTTTCAGCATCGCTGACATCCGATCGCACCATCATCGATTCCAGCTTTTCTAAACGCTCTAAACGCGTTTCGCGCTTTAATGGTTTGTCGTTTTCGATTAGGGTACGTAGCCCGTCGATCATCTGATACATCAAAGGAACGATGCCTTGGCGAGTCAGTTTTATCTCATCAATTTGTGACGATAAACTTTGCGCTTCCTGATTCTGGTTTTCCACCAGCGATGCCAAGTGATTACGATAAATAGTGAGATTTTTCACTTCTTCTTTTAACTGATCGATATCAGCTTGCATCAGCAACGCTGATTGAGAACTGTGATTGATGTTCTGTTGGCTGGCGACTGAAGCCGAATTGGTTTTATTTTGGATGGCATTCGCGTCACTGAGTGTAGAAGCATTTACTGCGAACAAACTGGTAGTCGCCACCAAGGACAAGCTGATTTTTAAAAGATTCATAGACGTTATTCATTACCTTCAACGAAGTGTTATCACCTTGTTGATAAAAGCTCTCATTATCATCAAGGATCGCATTCTAACGATTTTTTCTGGTGCAAACAACCACAGTATGCGGCGAACACTCTTTGTTGATGAGTTTTAAAGCCACCTACCCTTTATTTACCTTTACTGACCCCAAATTGCCAAACAGACTTCATTAAACTTTTGACTTTTATTTTGACCACTCGCCAATGTGTGATGGGCCGTATAGGTGCGGTATTTAGCAAGTGTTGGTAGGTTTTTTCGCTCAAACGCCCCTCTTTGCCGTGTGCAAGAAGCAGTGTTTCTGGGTTGAGCTTGAAGATCCGTTCAAGTGACTGGCGATATTGATTGGGATGGAAAATAGGAAAAGGGGCAATCAACTGCTTTTTCACTTCAACCATTAAATCGGCAACATACACAATGCCTTGCTGTGCATGGTAGACAGACAAATCTCGGTCGGTATGCCCTGGAGTTTCTAATATTTGCCATTCGTTAAAATGAGGAATAGTGTCGCCATCGTTGAGCTTAATGTCAGGCTTTAAGACACGTGGATACCATAAATTCTGCCGCGGGCGGCCTAAGCGATTCGCCATCCAACGCGCAAGCGCAAGATCGGCTAGATGCATACAAAATCCGTCCAAGCCACGATACCAGTCATGATCTTTATTGGCAGAGATGATTTTACAACCCGTTAATGCACGCAATTGATGAGCCGCCCCTGCGTGATCTGGATGCATGTGAGTTACCACAACGGTATGCAGATGTGAAAAAGGACGGTTCAGTTCATTCTCAATGAAGTGCTGCAACGTAGGAATGTCTGCTCGACTTGCACCGTCTAGCAGTAATAATCGTTCTGGATATTCAGCCAGATACATATTCTGAATATAGCCTTTGATCGTATGTAGCTTCACCGTTATCCCTACTTGACAGATCAGACCTCCTGCCTGATGTTGGATAAGCATAGCATTAGCGAAAGTGATGTCCAAAGCGCGTCGTCTCTCATTTCCATCAATTTGAAGACAAAATAGAAGGCGCGCGCTATGCTGAGCCGGTTTTAATTGTGTAGAGATAACGCTATGAAGCCTATGATTATTGGCCACCGCGGAGTGGCCGGCCATTACCCTGAAAATACGCAAGTGAGTGTGCAAGCCGCTATTGATTTAGGCCTAAAGTGGGTTGAAGTGGATGTGCAACCGACTCAAGATCATATATTGGTTGTTTGCCACGATCACACCATTGATCGTTGCAGTAATGGTAAAGGACGCATTGATTCTTACACGCTTGAGCAATTACAACAGTTCGATTTTGGCGGTTGGTTTGATCCTCAATTTGCAGGCGAACCCATCATGACATTAGAGACGTTGCTGACACTCGCAAAGCAGCACAGCCTTGGTTTAAACATTGAAGTAAAAGTGGATAAACACGATGTTGCTCAAGTCGCTGCTCAGCTTAAAGCGCAACTGGATCAATGTGGATTACCGAATGAACAGATTGTTCTCTCCAGTTTTAGCCACGCTATCATGCGCGAGCTTTATCAGCATTGTCCGGGTTATAAATTGGCGGTGTTGAGCGAGCGATTAACGCGTAAAGATAAGCAAGTGTTAGCCGAAATTGACGCCTTTGGCTGTAACCTTAACTATCAATGGATCAGTGCAAAGCACATTGCCGAGTTACATCAAGCGGGTTACCAAATTTGGTGCTACACGGTGAATAATCCGAAAAAGTTCAAACATCTCAACTCAGTTGACGCCATTTTTAGTGACGATCCACAGTGCTTTTTGTAAGCCTGCAAGCGTTTAGCTGACTGGTAGAATCTCTTTATTGAGAATGATTCTTCATAATGCGCCACTCTTCCACTCTGTCATCACTCAATAATATGGATGATTTCCTAAGGTACTCTCTATGATACTTGACTCATCGTTATGGATTTGGATCCCGCTGCTTTTTGCCGTTATCTTCAGTTTTCAAAAGCAGTTACGTCCAGCATTCACCTTGCTAGCACTGTCGTTAGTGGGCGGATGGTTCACAGACCGATTATCGTTAATGGCCCTGCTGTATGTCGCCATTGGATTATGTGGTGCTTATTACATCCCACAACTGAAAGGCCGCTGGAAATGGTTTGCTCATGGTGCGTTGCTATTATGGGCAATTGCACTGCTGCTGCATGCTATTCCTGGTTTTAATAACCCTAAAGTGCTGGATAATGTGGTTGCTGGTGCCAATAGTGCCCCCTTTCGTCTCTACTTGAACCTAGATAAACCTATGGTATTTTTTGCTTTGCTACTCGCTTGGCCGCCACTCCTTGGCAACCATCAAACCATTTGTTGGGCCGCGATCGGTAAAGTGTCGATTCCTCTTTTTGCTTTGCTTTTTGTCGCATGGGCGCTTGGGGCGATTAAGCCCGAGTTATCTTTACCGACTTGGTGGTGGCTCTTTGCTCTCAATAATTTGCTTTTAACCTGTGTGGTGGAAGAAGCATTTTTCCGGGGCTATTTACAAAAAGCCGTTAGTGAAAAATTCGGTCTATGGCTCGGTATTGCGCTCGCTAGTACCCTATTTGGTCTTGCGCATTTTTCTGGCGGCGTGACTTTGGTACTATTTGCCGCATTAGCTGGTATTGGCTACGGCGCGATCTATCATCTAAGCGGGCGTTTATGGACGGCTGTACTCTTCCACTTTCTCTTTAATTTTTCCCACCTTATTTTCTTCACTTATCCAGTATGGGTACAGCGTTAAAACCTTTAAGCCAGCTGAAGTTTTCGCTGGCTTTTTTCTTTTTTTCAGTCGATGAAATACCTTATTGATAGTTTAGTGACAACCGTTATGAACAACTGAGTATAAAACGAATTGTTCTCATTATTCCTATTTTTGGCCTAGGGTTTATGGTCAACGTCATGTTGATAATAATACTCCAGGGAGGAGAGAATGAACCAGAAACAAACGTTATTGGCGATTGCGCTAGCAGGCTGTTTCAGTACCGCTTATGCAGAAGAAAAGGTGTGGATTTCCATTGGTGGTGACGCGACGCAAACGGCGCTTCGCTCTGGAGCCCAAAGTCTATTACCTGAAAATCTTATCAATCAAACATCAGTATGGGTTGGGCAAGTACCAGTAAGCGAGTTAGCGACGCTTTCACATGAAATGCACGAAAATCATCAGCGATGTGGTGGTTATATGGTCCACCCTTCTGCACAAAGTGCGATGAGTGTCAGCGCAATGCCGCTGAATCTAAACACTTTCAGTGCACCAGAAATAACTCAGCAAACCACCGTTAATGCTTGGTTACCATCAGTATCAGCGCAACAAATCACCAGTACCATCACCACCTTAACCCAGTTTAAAAATCGCTTTTATACCACCTCGACTGGTGCTCAAGCATCGAATTGGATTGCAGATCATTGGCGCTCACTCTCTGCGTCACTGCCCGCAAGCAAAGTAGAACAAATCACACATTCAGGCTACAACCAGAAATCGGTAATGCTCACAATTACAGGCTCTGAAAAACCTGACGAATGGGTGGTGATTGGCGGGCATTTAGACTCGACACTTGGTTCTCGAACCAACGAAAGCAGCATTGCGCCGGGTGCGGACGACGATGCATCAGGTATCGCGGGCGTGACAGAAATCATCCGTTTGTTGTCTGAGCAAAATTTTCGTCCTAAACGCAGCATCGCTTTCATGGCTTACGCTGCTGAAGAAGTGGGCCTTCGAGGTTCACAAGACTTAGCCAATCGTTTTAAAGCCGAAGGTAAAAAAGTAATGTCTGTGATGCAGTTAGACATGACTAACTACCAAGGTTCACGCGAAGATATTGTGTTTATGAGCGATTACACCGACAGTAATTTTACCCAGTATTTGACACAACTATTGGATGAATATTTACCGTCATTAACCTATGGATTTGATACCTGTGGCTATGCCTGTTCTGATCATGCCTCTTGGCATGCGGTTGGTTACCCAGCTGCGATGCCTTTTGAATCCAAATTTAATGATTACAACCCTAATATTCATAGCCCGCAAGACACTCTGCAAAATTCCGACCCAACAGGATTGCATGCGGTGAAATTTACTAAACTTGGATTGGCTTATGTGGTTGAAATGGGTAACGCCTCAACACCGCCTACGCCGAATAATCAACTGAAAAATGGCGTACCTGTGAACGGTTTATCGGCCAGCAGAAATAGCAAAACCTGGTATCAATTCGAACTGTCGGAAGCGGGCAACTTGAGTATTGTATTGTCAGGGGGAAGCGGCGATGCCGATTTATACGTTAAGTATCAAACTGATGCCGATCTACAGCAATACGACTGCCGTCCTTATCGCAGTGGCAATAATGAAACGTGTCAGTTCTCCAATGCTCAACCGGGCCGCTATTCTATTTTGCTGCATGGATACAACAATTACAGCAATGCAAGTTTAGTGGCGAATGCTCAATAAACAGCGCAAAGAGAAGCCAGCCGCAAGGCTGGCTTTTCGATTAACTCTCAGCATCGGGCTGGTTTTCTGGTGCGGCGGCAATAAACGCCGGATGAGCACGAAGCTCAGCAGTGATTCGTTTGATGATCGGAAACTGCGCCATATCAAGATTAAAGCGCTCCGCGTTATACACTTGTGGTACTAAACAAACATCCACTAAGCTCAGTTGATCACCAACACAGTACTCCCCTGATACTGTCGCCAATTTCTTTTCCAAGGCATAAAACCCCGTGGCTATCCAATGCCGATACCAGTCTCCTTTTTGACTTTCATCTACGTCCAGTTCACGCGTTAAATATTGTAAAACTCGTAGATTGTTCAGTGGATGAATATCAATAGCAATGTCTTGCGCCAGTGCTTTAACCTGATATTTCTCTTTACCTGATAACGGAACCAAACGTACTTGGGGATACTGGTCATCCAAATATTCGATGATGGTTAACGACTGAGTAATGCAATGTCCGTTATCTTCCAGTACCGGAATTAACTCACTCGGATTGAGAGCGCTAAACTCGGCTGAATGTTGCACTCCGCCCTCCTTAACTAAATGGATAGCAATCGACTGGTAATCGAGCGCCTTGAGGTGAAGTGCGATGCGTACTCGGTAAGCGGCTGAAGAGCGCCAATACCCATATAACTTGAGGCCACTCATGACCCTTTCACCACGCGTTGATCGATTAAACCAAACAAGCTGTTCCCTTTATCATCACGCATTTCTAACGTTATCCTGTCACCAAATTTCATAAATTCGGTACTTGGTTTACCGTCCCGAATGGTTTCAATCATTCGCACTTCTGCAATGCATGAATAACCGACTCCCCCTTCAGCAATCGCACTGCCAAAATCGGTTCCCTGTTTATTAGAAACCGTGCCAGAACCAATAATAGTGCCCGCGCACAAGGGGCGCGTTTTTGCTGCGTGAGCAATTAACTGTGGAAATTCAAACGTCATGTCCACGCCAGCATTGGGGCAACCAAATGGTTTATTGTTATAGGTTGATAGCAATGGCAGGTTGAGTTTTCCGCCGTCCCAATGGCAGCCTAGTTCATCGGGTGTCACAGCGACGGGAGAGAATGCCGAAGACGGTTTGGATTGAAAAAACCCAAATCCTTTAGCAAGCTCTTGAGGGATCAAACCACGCAGTGATACGTCATTAACCAGCATTACCAATCGAATCGCTTGCGCAGTTTCACTTGGGGTTGCACCCATTCTGACATCATCGGTGATCACGGCCACTTCGGCTTCAAAATCAATTCCCCATGCTTCATCTTGCATTTGAATATCATCACGCGGTCCAAGAAAAGCATCCGAACCACCTTGATACATTAACGGATCACTCCAGAAACTTTCAGGGATCTCAGCTCCTCGTGCTTTTCGTACTAACTCGACATGGTTGACGTAAGCAGAACCGTCGGCCCATTGATACGCTCTAGGCAGCGGCGAATGACACAAGGTTTGATCAAACAGCATCTCTTGCAGCAATTCGCCTTCATTCAGCGCCGTATAAATTTCGCTGAGCATCGGTGCGGTTTCCTGCCAACGGTCTAAGGCTTGCTGTAAATGCTCGGCAATCTCAGGCACAGCAACGCATTTTGATAAGTCATGGCTGACCACTACCAATAAACCATCTCTTGTGCCGTTTTTTAGCGTAGCTAACTTCATGTCACTTCCTTATTCTTATTCGTTTATTCGCTCTTCCAACTGTAGACGTACTGTTGATTTTCAACCTGCTGCGCCGCCTCACTAAAGTGTAATGCATGCCGCGTATCAATCATCACTGCCACTTCATCGGTAAATTTTTTCTTATACTCTTGCCCAGCTTGGAACGCTTTCGGATGTGGGCCATGGGTAAACCCGGCAGGATGAAAAGTGACCATGCCAGCTTCAATATTATCGCGGCTAAAGAAATCACCCGCATGGTAGAAGAGCACTTCATCGTAATCATCATTGTTATGATAAAACGGAACCTTTAAAGCGCCGGGGTCACTCTCAATCGGCCGAGGCACAAAGGTGCAGACCACAAAACCTTGGCCAACAAACGTTGTGTGAGCGGAGGGCGGCAAATGATAGCGATGTGACATCAACGGTCGAATATCACGCCAATTGAGTTTCACCACGGAAAGATCGCCGTGCCAACCTACTGCATCCAATGGGTTAAATGGATAAGTAATGACGCTGATTTTCTCATGACGTTTTAAATGAACTTGGGTGGTCTTTTCTGAATACTGCGCTTTAAACTTCGGGTTAATTGATGGGACTTGCAAAACCGCAGGATCGAATATGGCGTGGTTCCCTACTAGCCCTTTTTCTGGCAAAGCATACGCCGCATCCGTATTCTCTATCATTAGAATGAACATCGGCTCGCTTGGCTCAAGTCGCCAATTGGTTGAGCGCGGGATCAACACATAATCCCCTTGTGAAACGCTCAAGTGTCCGTAATCGCAATAAAAATCAGCGCTTCCTTGATGAATGAAAAGCAGCTCATCACCATCGGCGTTACGCACTAAATGATCCATCGCCTGAGCCAGCTTCCATACTCGTACTTTACATTGTGCATTATGCAATAGGTGCGGCACGCTCCACGGTGAACTTTGTTTGGCTTGCTCGATCAAATTAAAATTAAAGGCTCTCGGCCTTAACTCACCTTGCCATTCACTCCACCCAGTCGGTGCATGTTGGTGATGGAAATGGGCCGCAGGGCCAAAAAAGCCACTGCGTCCTGCTTCTCTTTCATAGATGGCCTCTTGCGGGAAGTCGGCATGAGCTTGGTTTGAACATACCCCTTCTCGATGAGGAAATGTGATCCATTTATGCATCGCTGAGTACTCCTCGTCGAATTTGATCTTCTTCAATCGACTCAAATAACGCTTTGAAATTACCTTCCCCGAACCCTTCATTGCCTTTGCGTTGAATGATCTCAAAAAAGACTGGGCCAATGACGGTTTGAGTAAATATTTGCAGCAAAATTCCATCTTTCATCGGTGCGCCATCAATCAGGATCCGCAGCGCTTTTAACTGATCAACATCTTCTTGATGCCCTTCAACTCGATCACTGACTTTTTCGTAGTAAGTATCCGGTGTCGGCATGAAATCCATCCCTCGCTCTCGCAGAGTACGTACCGTCTGGTAGATATCATCAGTGGATAAAGCGATGTGTTGGATCCCCTCACCATTGTATTCACGAATAAACTCTTCTATTTGTGATTTATCGTCAGACGATTCATTGATTGGGATACGAATTTTGCCGCAAGGCGCTGTCATTGCACGGCTAACTAACCCCGTTAGCTTCCCTTCAATATCAAAATAGCGAATTTCACGGAAGTTACCGATCCGCTCATAAAAGCCAGACCAAACGTCCATGTGGCCTTGTTTGACGTTATGCGTTAAGTGGTCAATTTCGAACAGACCAACATTGGCGTCGGTCATTCGTTGATTAGCATCGGCATAGAACTTGAAGTCCACATCATAAATGCTCTGGCTACCATAACGATCGACAAAATAAAGCAAGCTATCGCCAATTCCATAAATCGCAGGAATACTCAGCTCCATTGGGCCAATTTGTGTTTTGTATTCTCGCCCGCCATTTGCCTGCACATGCTGCATGGCGACAGATGCATCATGAACGCGAAACGCCATCCCACACACTGAAGGTCCATGCACTTTGGCAAACGCTGCAGCTTGGCTATGGGGTTGAGAGTTAACGATAAAATTGATATCCCCTTGACGATATAACCACGCCTCTTTTGAGCGATGTTTGGCTATCTCAGCAAAGCCAAGAGAAGTAAACAGCTCTTTTAACTGCGCGATTCCAGCGGGATCAGCCGCGGTGTACTCCACAAATTCAAAACCGTCTGTTCCCAATGGGTTAAATGTTGAGGTCATCTCGCGCTCCTTTTTTGTTAACGCTTGTGTTGAGTATTGCGAACATGGCGTAATTTTCAGCAAAAATGAACCCTATAACGAAAAACGGTTTAGCGGAGAACAAACAGTGTCAATGTAATTAAAATGTTACACAAATCTATTAATGAGCAATAGGATAGT
>NZ_NDIM01000307.1:0-34840 GCF_002241375.1 Vibrio sp. V19_P1S1T109
AAAACATCAATGAGAACTTAATTTTTATCTAAAAAAATATGAGCTACGGCAAACTTTGACCAAGTAAGTGATCAAGATCTAATAAGTCACAAAACAAAATATAAAAACAAAAAACTCATTAATTTTCAAAACGATACAAAAACAATTACACTAATAGCTTGAAGTGCATCGCAATAATAAATTGAAAGAGAGTAAAGTTCTTCTTGATTGGCATCGAAGCAAATGAGGGCTTTTTTTCTAATTACTGGACATTTTAATGTGGCGGTTTGAGATAAAAATAAAGCCTCAAAATTAATTTTGAGGCTTTATGAAGGAAGGGATGCTTAAAAAATTAGCTTTTCATTAACTCAAGCAAATCTTGTTCGCTGCGAATTTCGATCCCTAGTTCTTGCGCTTTTACTAATTTTGAACCGGCCGCTTCTCCGGCAAATAGTATATCGGTGTTTTTAGAGACGCTTCCCGTTACTTTTGCGCCAAGCTCTTGTAGCACCGCTTTCGCATCACTTCTAGAGAGTTTCGACAAGCTCCCCGTCAAAACCACCACTTTACCAAGTAAAGGGAGAATCGCATCTTGGCTCGGCTTTTCGATATTAGGCCACTGGATACCGAGTTCGATCAATTCATTAATCACCCGTTGGTTTTTATCTTGCTCAAAAAAAGATGTGATGTGACTCGCAACGATAACTCCAACATCTTGAACTTCAAGTAGTTCTTCATGGGTCGCTTGGCGAATTTTGTCTAATGACCCGAAATGGAGCGCAAGATTCGCCGCCGTCGCTTCCCCGACTTCACGTATGCCCAATGAATACAAAAAACGAGGTAATGTGGTCATTTTGGCGGCATTCAGTGCATTAACGATATTTTGTGCTGATTTTGGTCCCATACGCTCTAACACCGTTAGCTGCCCTGCTTTTAGACGGAAGAGGTCCGCGGGCGTGCTCACCATCTCTTTATCAACAAGCTGCTCAATCACTTTTTCGCCTAAACCATCCACGTCTAACGCTTTGCGAGAGACAAAGTGCTTTAATGCTTCTTTGCGCTGAGCTTGACACACTAACCCCCCTGTACAACGGGCGACAGCTTCACCTTCAACACGCTCAATGTCAGAGTTGCACACCGGGCAGTACTGCGGGAAAACAATATCGACCACTGCATTAGAGCGTCTGTCTAACAACACAGAAACAATCTGTGGGATAACATCGCCTGCTCGACGAATAATAACGCTATCACCAATTTTCACGCCTAGGCGCTCAATTTCATCAGCGTTGTGTAATGTCGCATTGCTGACGGTGACTCCCCCCACAAATACAGGTTCTAACTTCGCAACAGGTGTAATAGCCCCGGTACGGCCCACTTGAAATTCAACATCGTTCAGGAGCGTTATTTCTTCTTGGGCAGGAAATTTATAAGCTATCGCCCAGCGAGGTGCCCGCGCGACAAAACCGAGCTTTTGTTGCAGTTCAATATCATCAACTTTAATCACCACGCCATCAATCTCATACGCGAGTTGAGCGCGACGAGTTAAGATACTTTGGTAGTACTCTTTCACTTCATCCATTGAAGAGACTAGACGTGTTTCAGGGCACATCGGCAGCCCCCACCCTTTTAACTGCAAAAAGCGCTGATAATGACTGCTTGCTAACTCAGCGCCTTCAATCACACCAACACTGTAAGCATAAAAATTCAACGGCCTTTGAGCTGTGATTTTTGAGTCGAGCTGTCTCAAGCTCCCTGCGGCTGCATTTCTTGGGTTAACAAAGGTTTTTTCACCTTTTTTGAGTGCTTGTTGGTTCAATCGCTCAAAACCGGCTTTAGGCATGAACACTTCACCACGAACTTCTAAACGAACGGGCCACCCTTTTCCCTGTAACTTCAGTGGAATAGCACTGATCGTTCGCACGTTTTCCGTAATGTTTTCACCGACCGCGCCATCCCCACGCGTGGCGGCTTGTACTAACACACCATTTTCGTAAAGCAAACTCACGGCTAAACCATCAAGCTTAGGTTCGCAGCAAAAAGCGTTAAAGTGGGCACTCGGTATCCGGTCTTGCATCCGCTTGTGAAAGGCATCAAGCTCATTCTCATCAAACACATTATCTAAAGAGAGCATTGGAATTTCATGAGTCACCTGGGCAAAACCCTCTAAAGGCTTACCTCCAACACGCAAGCTGGGTGAATCCGCTGTGACTAACTCCGGATACTGCGATTCCAACTCAAGCAGCTCACGCATCAAACGATCATACTCAGCGTCAGGAATTTCAGGGTTATCTTCTACATAATAACGTACAGCATGATAATGCAGCGTCTCACGAAGTTGGCTTAATTTGTGTTCTATTGTTTGCATCATAATTCTCTCGGATCATGAAAAAAGGCTCCGACTAGGAGCCCTTAATGGTCGATGTTTATTCTACGCGTCTACGCGTTGCGTGCGCTTTTAAACTCTTGGATTTGGCGTCGGTAGGCAGCCAATCGATCTGGCGTCATTAAATTACGCGCATCATCCAATACATTGCCACCTAAATCATCAGCGATTTGTTGAGCGGTTTTAAGCATTAATTTGAAATTTTGATCAGGCTCGCCGTAGCAAGGCAGTGTCATGAAGAATGAGATACCGCGAGTAGTAAACTCCGCAGGATCATGATGTGCCAATGTACCGGGTTGCATCATGTTGGCAACACTAAACAGCACTTTCCCTGTACCTGACAGATCGGCATGCCGGTGGAAAATATCCATCTCACCATAAAGAAGGCCGTTTTGCTGCATACTGTCAAAAAGCTTAGTGCCGACAAAGGGATCATTTCCCGCACAATGCACATTCAGCACAATCACTTCCATTTCGGCTTCTTGAACGTCGGATTTTTGATTATCGTCAGCAATGACATCATCTTGTTCACTGAGACTTGGGGATTCGGTTTTCATCGATATTGAGGGCACATCATCGAGTTCATCAAGCACATTTTCAGGTTCAAAGCTTGGTGAATAACCGTCAATGAGAGGGTCAACCGCTTCACTAAAATCTGGCTCTTTACGTACTTTGCGAATAATTTCGAAATCATCTTCCGGAGCAAATGAACGCTGGGTCGCAGATTGTGTATCATCGTGATCAACATCAATTTTACCAAGAGGCTTATCCTCAAACTTGGACTTCCCTTCTTTCTTACTGGTCCAAAGACCATGAAATAGCAACGCGGCTATCGCTAGCGCGCCAACAATTATGAGTACGAATCGCAATTCCTGCATGTTTCACTCTCAGTTTCTCGATGCATGGTTATTCTCAGCTTTACCAGCTTGAATTGAACGTGTCACCAACGTGGGTTATATCGGTCTATCGGGGTACTTTACCAAAAGTTTGTACCGATTTAGAACAACTTAATGTGAGAAGTTCAATACATGATGTGATTTTCACCACGCTTTTCTTCTTCGGCAGGTTGAGTAGAATAGCTTTTTAGCATTGATTAACAGATATTCACATGGATAACGGTATGACACTTAAGCAACGTTCAGGTTTTGGATACTTCTTTTTTGGTCTAGAGCTAGCACTGACCCCCGGCATTCGACGCTTTGTGATTCTGCCATTACTCATCAACATCATTCTCGTCGGCAGCGCTCTTTTTTACTTATTCAATCATCTCAATACGTGGATAGAACAGTTTATTGGTCAAATCCCTGATTTTTTATCTTGGCTAAGTTACGTTTTATGGCCATTGCTCGCGATCACTATCTTAGCCACGTTCTCCTATTTCTTCAGTACGCTGGCTAACTTCGTCGCTGCACCATTTAATGGGCTACTCGCAGAAAAAGTGGAAGAAAGATTAATTGGCGCTCCAATCAACAGCGATGGCATCTGGTCTATGGTCAAAGACATCCCACGTATCCTCGCAAGAGAGTGGCGAAAATTAATCTATACCTTACCCAAAGCAATCGGTTTGTTCTTATTGCTCCTAATTCCTGCCTTAGGACAAACCTTAGGCCCTTTGCTGTGGTTCATTTTCACTGCATGGATGTTAGCCATCCAATACTGTGACTACCCATTTGACAACCACAAAGTGAGCTTTAACCAGATGAGACACAATTTGAAACAAAAACAGACCAAGGCATATAGCTTTGGTGTTTTAGTGTCGATTTTTACCACCATACCCATTGTTAACTTAATCGTCATGCCAGTTGCTGTATGCGGTGCAACAGCCATGTGGGTTGGTGAATTTAAAAACAAACTGCAGTGATGGTGCGAGGGAGATTCAACCTGCATATCCCTCTATAAGTTATAACTTTTTAATCCTTTTACGTTTTAAGGTTAACACCTATTCTGCATCTGTATCCACTCACGTGTCTTATCAGACAGCCAGGCACATATAACGTGTGTAATAAAGGAATATCGCAATGAGCAAAATTTACGAAGACAACTCTCTGACTATTGGTAACACTCCTCTTGTTCGCTTAAACAAAGTCAGCAAAGGTAAGGTACTGGCGAAAATTGAAGCGCGCAACCCAAGCTTTAGCGTGAAGTGCCGTATCGGTGCCAACATGATTTGGGAAGCAGAAAAAGCTGGCACACTGAAACCTGGCGTTGAACTTGTAGAGCCAACCAGCGGTAACACCGGTGTTGCTCTTGCATTTGTTGCAGCAGCTCGTGGTTATAAGTTGACGCTTACTATGCCTGAATCAATGAGTTTAGAGCGCCGTAAACTGCTTAAAGCTTTAGGAGCCAACCTTGAACTCACCGAAGCGGCGAAAGGCATGAAAGGCGCAATTGCTAAAGCAGAAGAAATTGTTGCCAGCAACCCTGAAAAATACTTGTTGCTGCAGCAATTCAATAACCCAGCCAACCCACAAATCCACGAAAAAACAACCGGGCCCGAAATCTGGGATGCAACTGATGGTGAGATTGACGTGTTCGTTGCAGGTGTCGGAACCGGTGGTACTTTAACGGGCACAAGTCGCTACATTAAGGGCCAAAAAGGCAAGGCTATCATCTCAGTTGCGGTTGAACCTGCGGAGTCGCCAGTCATTGCTCAAGCACTTGCTGGAGATGAAATCAAACCTGCGCCACACAAAATCCAAGGTATAGGAGCAGGATTTATTCCTGGCAACCTCGATTTATCCCTCATTGACCGTGTTGAAGCCGTCACTTCAGAAGAAGCGATTGAAATGGCAAGACGCCTCATGGAAGAGGAAGGGATTTTGGCTGGAATTTCATCAGGCGCAGCGATTGTAGCAGCGAATAGATTAGCAGAACTACCTGAATTTGAAGGAAAAACAATTGTAGCGGTACTACCAAGCTCAGGTGAGCGTTATCTGAGCACCGCACTATTTTCTGGCCTATTTACCGAGAAAGAGAACCAACAGTAATAGGTGGTTAAATCAAATTTTCGTTTAAAAAAGCCCCATACAGGGGCTTTTTTGTTGATCCTTGCCTCACCTTTGGTAATATCACCTCGTTTTATTTTAAGCTTCGAAATAAAGAAGTCAGAAACGTATTAACTATAATGACGAATGACAACATAGATTGAAATCGTGATTATGAAATTTAAATCAGTATCAGCTATGACACTAAAACAGCGTTACTCTGCTAGCAGAACCGTTGATTAGCAGTTAAGCTGTTCTGGTGAAGAAACTAACAAAAAATAAATCAATTGGGGTATATAACATGTACGAGAAGCAAGTAGAAATCACTGCAGAAAACGGCCTTCACACTCGTCCTGCTGCGCAGTTCGTTAAAGAAGCAAAAGTATTCGATGCAGACATCACAGTGACTTCTAACGGCAAAAGCGCAAGTGCTAAGAGCCTATTCAAACTTCAAACTCTTGGCCTAGTAAAAGGTACCGTTGTGACTATTTCTGCTGAAGGCCCTCAAGCTAAGCAAGCGGTAGATCACCTAGTTGCTCTCATGGACCAACTACATTAATCCGGTCCACTATTTCAAAGCCATTTTGTGAAAACAAAATGGCTTTGTTGGAAATAGTCTACATTTTGAGCTACTAATTACCGTTAGCGCAATAGTCCACATTCTCCCGTTTACAGTTGACCAATTTAAGGTAACGCTATGATTTCAGGCATCCTAGCATCTCCAGGCATTGCTTTTGGTAAAGCACTGCTACTTCAAGAAGATGAAATTGTCCTAAATACTCACTCTATTTCAGATGACCAAGTAGAAGCAGAAGTTCAGTGTTTTTATGACGCTCGTAACAAATCTTCTGCTCAGCTAGAAGTGATCAAACAAAAAGCACTTGAAACATTCGGTGAAGAAAAAGAAGCCATCTTTGAAGGCCACATCATGTTGCTTGAAGATGAAGAGCTAGAAGAGGAAATTTTAGCACTCATCAAAAATGACAAAATGCATGCAGACAACGCGATCTATACCGTGATCGAAGAGCAGGCTGCTGCCCTAGAATCTCTTGATGATGAATATCTAAAAGAACGCGCGACAGACATCCGCGATATCGGTACGCGCTTTGTTAAAAATGCACTCGGCATTAATATCGTTTCACTGAGTGATATTAACGAACGGGTGATTCTTGTTGCTTACGATTTAACACCTTCTGAAACTGCACAAATCAATCTTGATTACGTGCTGGGTTTTGCTTGTGATATCGGTGGTCGTACATCTCATACTTCAATCATGGCACGTTCACTTGAGCTTCCAGCGATTGTTGGTACTAACGACATCACTAAGAAAGTAAAGAATGGCGACATGCTTATTCTTGACGCTATGAACAACAAAATCATCATTAATCCTTCAGAAGCACAGCTTGAAGAAGCGAAAAAAATTCGTGATGATTTTGCTGCGGAAAAAGAAGAGCTCGCAAAACTAAAAGACCTACCTGCTATCACACTCGATGGCCACCAAGTTGAAGTATGCGGTAACATCGGCACAGTAAAAGACTGCGATGGTATTTTACGCAACGGTGGTGAAGGCGTTGGCTTATATCGTACTGAGTTTTTATTCATGGACCGCAGCGCGCTACCAACTGAAGATGAGCAATACCAAGCTTATAAAGAAGTTGCAGAAGCGATGAGTGGTGAAGCGGTGATTATCCGTACCATGGATATCGGTGGTGATAAAGATCTCCCGTACATGGATCTACCAAAAGAGATGAACCCATTTTTGGGCTGGCGCGCGATTCGCATCAGCTTAGACCGTCGTGACATCTTACGAGATCAGCTTCGTGGCATTCTGCGTGCGTCTGCGCATGGTAAACTGCGTATCATGTTCCCGATGATCATCTCTGTAGAAGAAATTCGTGAGCTTAAAAACGCCATTGAAGAATACAAAGAAGAACTTCGCACTGAAGACTTAGCGTTCGATGAAAATATCGAAATCGGCGTTATGGTTGAAACACCTGCGGCAGCGGCAATTGCGCACCACTTGGCAAAAGAAGTGTCATTTTTCTCTATCGGGACCAATGATTTAACCCAATACACTCTTGCGGTTGACCGTGGTAACGAAATGATTTCACACCTGTATAACCCACTTTCTCCAGCGGTTTTAACCGTGATTAAGCAAGTGATTGATGCCTCACACGCTGAAGGTAAATGGACGGGTATGTGTGGCGAGTTAGCGGGTGATGAACGTGCAACGCTACTTCTACTTGGTATGGGACTCGATGAATTCTCTATGAGTGGTATCTCTATCCCTAAAGTGAAGAAAGTGATCCGCAACTCAAACTTCGCCGAAGTTAAAGCGATGGCAGAAGAAGCACTCTCTTTCCCAACCGCAGCTGAAATCGAAGCTTGTGTGGAAAAATTCATCGCAGAGAAAACGCAATAATTCGCTAATACCAATGAGATAGACGACTAAAAATAGGTCGTCTATTGTTGGCGATTGGTATACTATAATTCGACAGAATAAAATTAAACGTTAGGAGCATGACACAATGGGTCTGTTTGATAAACTTAAGAAGCTAGTATCTGACGACAGCTCAGATGCAGGTGCGATTGAAATTATTGCCCCTCTTTCTGGTGAAATCGTCAATATCGAAGATGTGCCAGATGTTGTTTTCGCTGAGAAAATTGTTGGTGATGGTATTGCGATTAAACCATCAGGCAACAAAATGGTAGCTCCAGTTAACGGCACTATCGGTAAGATTTTCGAAACTAACCATGCGTTTTCAATCGAGTCTGATGACGGTGTTGAGTTATTCGTTCACTTTGGTATCGACACAGTTGAGCTAAAAGGTGAAGGTTTTACTCGTATCGCTCAAGAAGGCCAAGCGGTTAAAGCAGGCGATACTGTTATCGAATTCGACCTAGCGCTTCTTGAAGAGAAAGCAAAATCAACACTAACACCTGTTGTTATCTCTAACATGGACGAAATCAAAGAGCTGAACAAGCTTTCTGGCACCGTCGTTGTTGGTGAAACACCGGTTCTACGTGTAACTAAGTAATTCGTTAAAATTTTTTTACGTAAAAAACGCTGCTGATTTGCAGCGTTTTTTGTTTCTACAAAAACAGCTCAAATCGCACTACAAACCTAACGCGTATTTCAACAGCTTTTCCTTCACTGGGCCTGAATGTTCGGCCAACTTCAATACCGCGTTGCGCACCAACTTTGCTGGCAAAACCTCGTTGCTGAACGTTTTATAAAACAAATCCATTCCTGATTGCATCACTAAGTTATCCGGCCTTCTGCATGTTTCATAATTCCGTAATTGCGCTTGTGTTAAAGCTTCTTGATTTTGTGTCACAGCTAATAACGCTTTTACATCTTTAAACCCTAAATTCACCCCTTGCCCAGCCAGAGGGTTAATCGTGTGTGCTGAATCGCCAACCAAAACACATTGCCGTTTCGCATACGTCTGAGCATGACGACGAGTGAGGGGAAATGCCCCACACTGCAACACGTTAATATCGCCTAGTTCCTCAGGAAAAGAGGCCAACACTTGCTCCCTTAACTGCTGCTTGTTCATCGCACACAATTGGCGAATTCGTTTTGGTGAGTCATACCATACCAAAGAAGCTTGATTACCCGGCAAAGGAAGAAACGAGCGCGGGCCGGATGGAAAAAATTGCTGCCAAGTAATATCTTGCTGAGGTTGATGAGTTTCGACATTGATCAACATGCAATGGTGCCGATAATCCCACGCGGTAATACCAATTCCCGCCAGCTGCCGCACAAGAGAATTTGCACCATCCGCACCAATCACCCAAGTTGCAGTAAGAGTTGCGCCTGACTCTAAAAGCACGCTATTTTGTTGGCCAAACACAATGTGCTTGAGCTTATCAGGACAAAAAACCTGCAAATTCGGATAGTGCACAAATTGCCCCCACAATCCGATCTGAATAAGACGATTTTCGACCATATACCCCAGCTGAGGGAGGCCCAATGCATCGCTATGAAAACGAGTACGGCACTCTGGGTGCTCCCAGGTTTCTAGGCGGCGATAAAGGCAAACACGCATTTGCATAATTTCATCCCATGCGCCTAAGTCAGTAAGTAACTGAACCGAAGTTTGCGAAATGGCTGAAACGCGCAGATCCATTGCTTGGTCTATTGTAAACGCTTCAGGCTCTATACCTTCGACCAGAGCAACCGTGCGACCTTGCTTAGCAAAGCCTATAGCCACTGCCGCCCCAACCATGCCACCGCCAATCACCACCACGTCAAAATTGTTCATTGTTTACACTTAATCGTCTGAGTTTTGAGTCGATTTTCATTGTACGTTTTCAGCTCTTTTTTGCGAATTTTTTTACACAAAAACCCTGCACTTTCTATGGTGAAAATCTAGAGATGACGGAACATGCGAGAGATTTTATTGGATGACTAGTCAGTGACTTTTTAAAGCAGTACAATACGCGGCTTACCGCCGAGATGGCGGCTACAATTTGAGCATTAGTTCAACCAATTTAGACCAATAAGACGAGCGAAAGTGAGATGAGTAAGAAACTGCTAATTAAAACCTGGGGCTGCCAGATGAACGAATACGATTCATCAAAAATGGCCGACCTGCTTAACGCTGCAAACGGCTATGAGCTAACGGAAGAGCCAGAGGAAGCAGATGTATTATTACTTAACACCTGTTCGATCCGAGAAAAAGCACAAGAGAAAGTCTTTCACCAACTGGGTCGTTGGAAAACATTGAAAGATAAAAAACCAGGCGTCGTGATTGGCGTTGGCGGCTGTGTTGCAACCCAAGAAGGTGATCACATCCGCGAACGCGCTCCTTTTGTTGATGTTATTTTTGGCCCGCAGACCCTACACCGCTTGCCAGAAATGATAAAACAATCGCAAACTAACGATGCGCCAGTCATGGACATTTCGTTCCCAGAGATTGAAAAATTCGACCGTTTACCAGAACCAAAAGCAGACGGCGCAACTGCATTCGTCTCTATTATGGAAGGGTGTTCAAAATACTGCACTTACTGCGTAGTACCTTACACTCGCGGTGAAGAAGTCAGCCGCCCAATGGATGACGTGTTGTATGAAATCGCGCAACTCGCGGCGCAAGGTGTACGCGAAGTCAATCTTTTAGGACAAAACGTTAACGCATACCGTGGCCCTATGCACGATGGTGAAATCTGTTCATTTGCCAATCTGCTGCGCTTAGTGGCCTCTATTGATGGTATTGATCGCATTCGATTCACCACCAGCCACCCACTCGAATTTACCGACGATATTATTGCCGTTTATGAAGACACACCTGAGCTGGTGAGTTTCCTGCATCTTCCGGTACAAAGTGGTTCAGACCGAATCTTAACCATGATGAAGCGCCCACACACCGCGATTGAGTACAAATCCATTATTCGCAAACTGCGTAAGGCGCGCCCAGAGATACAAATTAGTTCTGACTTTATTGTCGGTTTCCCCGGTGAAACAGATAAAGACTTTCAAGATACAATGAAGCTGATTAAAGACGTTGATTTTGATATGAGCTTCAGCTTTATCTTCTCCCCTCGCCCGGGTACGCCAGCCGCTGATTACTCATGTGATTTATCAGAAGACGCCAAAAAAGAGCGTTTATATGAACTGCAGCAAACAATCAACGCACAAGCGATGCGTTACTCACGTTTGATGTTAGGTACAGAACAACGCATATTAGTCGAAGGCCCATCCAAGAAAAATCTAATGGAGCTTCGCGCCCGTACCGAAAATAACCGTGTCGTTAACTTTGAAGGCTCCGCCGATCTGATTGGCCAATTTGTCGATGTAAAAATTGTCGATGTGTTTGCCAACTCACTGCGTGGTGAACTGGTTCGCACTGAACAAGAGATGGATCTTCGCACCGTGATTTCACCAACGCAAATGATGGCGAAAACACGTCGAGAAAATGAGCTAGGGGTAGCCACTTTTACACCTTAGGTTTAAGCATAATGTCATACAGTGCTCGATCATAATCGGGCACTGTACCATGGCAAACTGAGAGGCAACATTGAGCAATAAAATTGTTACGCTAGAGATAGATCTAGAACCTTCAGACAACCGCCGTCTTGCTAGCCTGTGCGGTCCATTCGATGACAACATCAAACAATTAGAACGCCGTCTTGGTGTTGAAATTAATCACCGCAGCCAGTTTTTCACCATAGTCGGTAAACCACACACTGCCGCTGCTGCGTTGGATATTATCAAATCTTTGTACGTTAATACCTCACCCATACGTGGTCAAATTCCCGATATCGAACCAGAGCAAATTCATCTAGCCATCAAAGATTCAGGGATCCTTGAGCAGCCGTCTGAATCAAGTATTCAACATGGCAAAGAAGTCTTCATTAAGACCAAAAAAGGGCTGATCAAACCGCGTACGCCTAACCAAGCTCAGTATCTCGTTAACATGGTGACGCACGACATCAGCTTTGGTATCGGCCCTGCAGGGACAGGTAAAACCTACTTAGCCGTTGCCGCTGCAGTTGATGCGCTAGAGCGCCAAGAAGTTCGTCGAATTTTGTTAACACGCCCGGCGGTTGAAGCAGGTGAAAAATTGGGCTTCCTACCCGGTGATTTAAGCCAAAAAGTCGACCCGTACCTACGACCGCTTTATGACGCGTTGTTTGAAATGCTTGGCTTTGAGCGAGTAGAAAAGCTCATTGAACGCAATGTGATTGAAGTTGCGCCACTCGCTTACATGCGCGGACGTACGCTCAACGATGCTTTTATTATTTTAGATGAAAGTCAAAACACCACTGTTGAACAGATGAAAATGTTCCTGACACGGATTGGGTTTAATTCAAGAGCCGTAATTACGGGTGATGTGACACAAATCGATTTGCCGCGTGGCGCTCGTTCAGGTCTTCGCCATGCCATTGAAGTGCTCAATGAAGTTGACGAAATCAGCTTCAACTTCTTTTTGTCTGATGATGTCGTACGTCATCCAGTGGTTGCTCGTATCGTCAACGCTTACGAAAAATGGGAAGCTCAGGACCAAAAAGAGCGTAAAGCTCAAGAGCAACGTCGTCGTGAAGAGCGAGAAGTAAAGTCTGTGGATGTTTCTACTGAAGTGAATACAGTAACCGCAACAAAAAACGTTGGTGAATAATGAGTATCGAACTAGATTTACAATTAGCGGTCAAAAATGAGCAAGGGTTACCTACTTTTGATGATATCAGCCATTGGTTAACTCACGCGGTGACCCCATTTCAGGAACAAGCGGAAGTCACTGTGCGAATTGTTGATTCCGAAGAGAGTCAACAGCTCAATCGCGATTACCGAGGAAAAGATAAGCCGACCAACGTGCTATCCTTCCCTTTTGAGATGCCTCCGGGCATAGAGTTGGATCTGCTCGGTGACCTTGTCATTTGCCGCCAAGTGGTGGAACAAGAAGCCGATGAGCAACAAAAACCGTTGATGGCACACTGGGCTCATATGGTTGTACACGGCAGTCTACATCTGCTAGGTTATGATCATATCGATGATGATGAAGCCGAAGAGATGGAATCTCTTGAAACTGAAATTCTGCAAAAAATGGGCTTTGAAGACCCGTATATTGCTGAGAAGGAATAGCTCCAGACAATGAAGCTAGTACCGCTAAAGTCGGTACGATACGTGTGCTATCACACATCTGATAGCGAGGAAAATTAGAGAAACAATGAACGAAGATAACCCCCAGAATTCTGAAGGTCCGAGTAGAAAGTCCTTCTTTGAACGCCTAGGCCAATTATTTCAAGGTGATCCGAGAGATCGCCAAGAGCTTGTGGATGTGATCCGCGACTCTGAAATCAATGACCTTATCGACCATGACACAAGAGATATGCTTGAAGGTGTGATGGAGATTTCTGAGATGCGCGTGCGTGATATTATGATCCCACGCTCACAAATGGTCACTATCGATAAAAACGATGACTTGGATACCTTAATTGCGCTGATCACCGATGCTCAGCACTCACGTTATCCAGTGATCAGTGAAGATAAAGACCATGTTGAAGGCATTCTACTAGCGAAGGACTTACTCAAATATTTAGGTTCAGACAGTGCACCTTTTAACATTTTAGAAGTGATCCGCCCGGCAGTCGTGGTACCAGAAAGTAAACGGGTTGATCGCTTATTGAAGGAGTTCCGAGAGGAGCGTTACCACATGGCGATCGTCGTGGATGAATTCGGTGGCGTGTCTGGCTTAGTGACCATTGAAGATATTTTGGAAGAAATCGTTGGCGACATTGAAGACGAGTTCGATGATGAAGAACAATTGGATATCCGTAAGCTCAGCAAACATACTTTTGCAGTTAAAGCGCTGACCACCATCGAAGAGTTTAACGAAACCTTTGGTACTAAGTTCAGCGATGAAGAAGTGGATACTGTAGGGGGATTGGTGATGACGGCCTTTGGCCACCTGCCAAGCCGTGGCGAAGTTGTAGAGATCGACAAATACAGCTTTAAAGTCACCGCAGCAGATAACCGCCGAGTGGTTCAACTGCAAGTCACTATTCCTGATCTTGAATCACTTCCAGTGATAGCAGAAGAGTGACATAACCCCATTCACATCAGCAGAATGAGATAGATGATTAAAGCACTTTTTCTTCATCGCCTAATGCGGCCGCTTGCGGCCGCTTTTGTTGGCGCATTAACCCCACTCGCTTTTGCTCCTTATCAGTTTTGGCCGCTGGCCATACTCACCCCCATGTTGCTATTGTTGCTCATTAATCAGCAACCAGCTAAAAAAGCAGCATGGATAGGTTACTGCTGGGGCTTAGGTTTTTTTGCTTTTGGCATCAGTTGGGTGCACGTCAGTATTGATACCTTTGGTGGTATGCCAAAAATTGCCAGCCTGTTCCTAATGTCATTGTTGGTCGGTTATTTAGCCCTTTATTCTGGGCTTTTCGCTGGCTTACTCAACCGTTTTTTCCGTCATAACACCATCAGCCATTTTTTATTAGCCACCCCTGCGCTTTGGCTAATTACCGATTGGCTTCGAGGCTGGGTCATGACCGGCTTTCCTTGGTTATGGCTTGGTTATAGCCAAATTGATAGCCCGCTCGCCAGTTTCGCACCACTGGGAGGCGTTGAGCTGGTCACCTTTTTCACGCTCCTCTGTTCTAGCGCTCTAGCCATGACGTGGCTTAAGCGCTCTTGGATACTCGTGCTCATTCCTCTGACCATATTGGCGACGGGGTTTGGACTACGCAATTTCGATTGGGTCACTCCCGATCCCAGCACACAAACTCGCGTCGCACTGATTCAAGGTAATATTAAGCAAGCGGAAAAATGGCTTCCCAATCAGCGCTGGCCAACCATCATGGCCTACACCGATCTCAGTCGAGAAAACTGGGACGCAGATATTATCGTATGGCCAGAGGCAGCGATTCCCGCATTTGAATTCGAGATCCCTTCCTATTTGAGTAACTTAGATTCTGCAGCCAAAATGAACGACAGTGCGATTGTCACAGGCGTGCTAAACCAAAGCCCAGAGCGCTCTTTTTACAACAGCATTCTGGTACTTGGCACCAACCCTTATGGCGACTACCGTTATGACTCTGACGCTCGCTACCATAAGCATCATTTATTGCCATTTGGTGAGTTTGTGCCATTTGAAGATTGGCTCAGGCCCATCGCACCCTTTTTCAACTTGCCGATGTCTTCATTTAGCCGTGGTGACTATATTCAACCGAATCTGATTGCCAAGGGTAGACACCTAGCCGCGGCACTGTGCTATGAAATCATCTTCAATGAACAAGTCAGAGCGAATGTCACCGATGAAACAGATTTTATCTTAACCCTCTCTAACGATGCGTGGTTTGGGCATTCAAATGGCCCATTGCAACATATGGAGATTGCTCGGATGAGAGCTTTAGAGCTGGGTAAACCGCTCATTCGTTCAACCAACAATGGTGTCACCGCCGTGACGGATCACAAAGGTAAAATAACGCAGCAGATCCCACAATTTGAAACGGCCGTATTGAAAGCAACCATCACGTCGACCAAAGGAGAGACGCCGTATCACGCTGTCGGCACTTGGCCGCTCTACGTCTGGGTGTTACTCAGTTTGATCGTCGGATGGACAAGACGTCACTCACCTCACTCTTAACCTCAAAAAGGCGCATTTCAGCGCCTTTTTGTTGTTTTCTATCAGCAACAATTAAGGTTTTAATGGCTGACGAGTAAAAGCCGTTTGCCCACATTGAATACAAGGCATAATTTCAGTTGGATGATTATACTGGGTTTTATGCCCACAATGGTCACACACTAACATCCCAAGGCCTATCATCTCCCCCGCTTGATACAAACCTTGTCGTTCTAAATCTTGAAACAATTCCACCCATTCCACTTTTGTTTTATCGGTGATTTCAAAAAGCCCCTGCCAAATTGAATTGGTAATCATCAATGAAAATGGGCTGCTTCTGCTCTCTTCAAAGCTATCCGCGAATTCTTTGAGATCCGCTTTTACATAGGCAGAAATAAGCGCCAATTCATCTTTGGTGAGATTATTGGCAGCATCAACAACCTTACCTGATGTCTGCAAAACTTGGGACATTTCATCAGGACTATGTTTGAGCGTTTCAATCACGTCATCCACAATCTCTTCGTAACTTGTTTTACGTTTTGGCATCACCCACCTCCATCAAACCAGATTGGCTATTGTTGTGTACCCCTGCTTTAGGTATTCTATGTCGATCTATTAGACTCTGTTCTAACCGAACTCACAAATTCCAAGATAACCGGATATCATCGATGCAAGAGCAATATAACCCGCAAGATATTGAACAAAAAGTTCAACAGCACTGGGATGACAACAAGACATTTGTTGTAAGTGAAGACCCAAATAAAGAAAAATTCTACTGTCTTTCTATGTTCCCATACCCAAGTGGCCGACTGCACATGGGTCACGTGCGTAACTATACTATCGGTGATGTAGTCTCTCGTTTTCAACGTCTGCAAGGCAAGAATGTCATGCAACCCATTGGTTGGGACGCATTTGGCCTACCCGCTGAAAATGCGGCTGTAAAAAACAAAACGGCACCAGCACCTTGGACCTACGAAAACATTCAGTACATGAAAAACCAGTTAAAACTGCTGGGTTTTGGCTACGATTGGAGCCGTGAATTCGCCACTTGCACGCCAGAATATTACCGCTGGGAACAAGAGTTCTTCACTAAGCTGTATCAAAAAGGCTTAGTCTACAAGAAAACCTCTTCCGTTAACTGGTGTCCAAACGACCAAACCGTTCTCGCTAACGAGCAAGTTGAAGATGGCTGCTGCTGGCGTTGTGATACACCAGTAGAACAAAAAGAGATCCCACAATGGTTTATTAAGATCACCGCGTACGCACAAGAACTGTTGGACGATTTAGAGAACTTAGAAGGTTGGCCTGAAATGGTCAAAACCATGCAGCGTAACTGGATTGGCCGCTCAGAAGGCGTAGAGCTCAAGTTTGGTGTCAACGGTCATTCAGATCTCGACGTCTATACCACTCGCCCTGATACCTTGATGGGTGTCACTTATGTGGGCATTGCGGCTGGTCATCCATTAGCGACCATTGCAGCGCAAAATAACCCTGCTTTAGCTTCTTTTATTGACGAATGTAAGAACACCAAAGTTGCAGAAGCTGAACTGGCGACCATGGAAAAGAAAGGCATGGATACGGGCCTAACGGCCATTCATCCTTTAAATGGTCGTGAAGTGCCTATTTATATCGCCAACTTTGTGCTGATGGATTACGGTACAGGCGCGGTGATGGCCGTACCTGCTCATGATCAACGTGATTTTGAGTTCGCCACCAAATATGGCCTAGACATCATTCCAGTCATCAAACCAGAAGATGGCTCTGAAGTCGATGTCTCTAGCGCTGCGTACACTGAAAAAGGAGTCCTGTTTGGTTCTGGCGAATTTGATGGTTTAGCCTTCCAAGCAGCATTTGATGCTATTGCAGCCAAGCTGGAGGCTGAAGGTAAAGGCAAGAAAACCGTTAATTTCCGTCTACGTGACTGGGGGGTTTCTCGCCAACGTTACTGGGGCGCGCCGATTCCTATGGTGACCACTGAAGATGGCCAAGTTCACCCAGTGCCAATTGATCAGCTGCCCGTCATTCTACCAGAAGATGTTGTGATGGATGGTGTAACTAGCCCAATCAAAGCCGACAAAGAATGGGCCAAAACCACCTTTAATGGCGAGCCTGCACTACGTGAAACCGATACCTTCGATACGTTTATGGAGTCATCTTGGTATTACGCTCGTTACTGTTCACCACAAGCGGACGATATTTTAGACCCAGCGAAGGCAAACTACTGGTTACCAGTAGACCAATACATCGGTGGTATTGAGCATGCTTGTATGCACCTGCTCTACTCACGCTTCTTCCATAAGCTATTGCGTGATGCAGGCTATGTCACTTCTGATGAACCTTTCAAACAACTACTTTGCCAAGGCATGGTATTGGCAGATGCGTTCTACCACACGAACGAGAAAGGCACCAAAGAGTGGGTAGCGCCAACTGACGTAAAAGTGGAACGCGACGGTAAAGGCCGCATCACTCAAGCCGTAGACAACCAAGGCCGCAACGTTGAGCACTCAGGCATGATCAAAATGTCTAAGTCGAAAAACAACGGTATCGACCCGCAAGAGATGGTTGATAAGTATGGCGCCGATACGGTTCGTCTATTCATGATGTTTGCCTCTCCGGCTGACATGACGCTTGAATGGCAAGAATCGGGTGTAGAAGGTGCTAACCGCTTCCTAAAACGCGTCTGGAAACTGGTTGCAGAACATAGCGCTAAAGGTGTGGCTGAAGCGGTAGATAGCGCCTCTTTTACTGGTGAACAAAAAGCGCTGCGTCGTGATGTGCATAAAACCATCGCCAAAGTGACTGACGATATTGCACGCCGCCAGACGTTCAATACCGCCATTGCTGCGATTATGGAGTTGATGAATAAACTCACTAAAGCGTCACAAGAATCCGTGCAAGATCGGGCCATTCTCGACGAGGCTTTAAAAGCGGTTGTCAGCATGCTTTACCCAATCACTCCTCATATCAGCTTTGAACTGTGGAATGCACTGGGTGAGAGTGATGTAGATAATACCGTGTGGCCGACCTACGACGAATCCGCCCTAGTGGAAGATGAAAAACTGATCGTCCTACAAGTTAACGGAAAACTTCGTGGTAAGCTGACCGTAGCCGCTGATGCAAGTAAAGATCAGGTTGAAGCACTCGGTTTAGCGGACGAGAATGTCATGAAATTTACGGATGGCTTAACCGTTCGTAAAGTTATCTATGTACCAGGTAAGTTACTGAACATCGTTGCGAACTAATATCGCAGCCTAATGTCGTAATAACTGGTTTATCAACAGGGTAGCTCGCTGCCCTGTTGATTTATCTTAGCGTTCTTACCCACAGAGCTATAGAGCGCTAAGATAAGTCACCTAAATATATGAGAACTTAACCCCAATGCGCCAAATTTCGTCTTACTCTCTGAAATTATCGTTAATTGTTATTATGAGCAGCCTACTCTCCGCTTGCGGCTTTCATCTGCGTGGTGATTACTCCGTTCCTGAAGAGCTCAATCGAGTCTCTGTCACCAGCTACGACCAATACAGTACCTTCACTCGTATGGTAAAAAATCAATTACGAATGAGTGACATTGAGATTGTTTCCCCCTCAGAGACGGTGCCAAACATCTATCTAATAAGCGAGAGTGTTGGTGAACGGACGCTTTCGCTTTATCAAAATACTCGTGCGGCAGAAAAAGAACTCACTTTTAATGCAGCGTATCGCGTCACTCTGCCTGAAGTGGGGATAAAAACGTTTTCAACCAGTGTAACTCGTAGCTATCTTGATAACCCATTAACTGCTCTCGCTAAATCGGTAGAGCGAGACATGATTGAAGATGAGATGCGCAAACTAGCCGCAACTCAAATTTTACGCCAAATGGCACGTCTAAAAGCCGATATTGCAGCGAATGAACATCAACTTGAACAACAAGAAAATGAACAGCAGCGAACAGACCAGCAGGCCTATGAGATAAACACCGTGGAAAGTGAACCGTCACAATTCACGGCTCCTGCGACAAACTAAAGGCGAGTAATGAGAATATTTGCTGACAAGCTGGCCGATCACTTAAACAAGCCCTTGATGGGGCTTTACTTACTGTTTGGCAACGAACCGCTATTGCTGCAAGAATCACGCGTGGCGATAGAGAAAAAAGCATTAGAACAAGGATTTGAAGAACGCCATCGTTTCAGTGCCGATGCCCATTTAAACTGGGATCAAGTCTATGACTGCTGCCAAGCTTTAAGTTTATTTTCCAGCAAAAAAATCATTGAAATTGAATTACCTGAAACGGGTGCAAATGCAGCAACAGCAAAAGAGCTCGTCGCCCTAGGTCAATCGCTTCATCCTGACGTACTACTTGTGATCATCGGTGAGAAATTGACCAAAGCACAAGAAAGCACTAAATGGTTTAAGACACTCTCAAGCCTAGGATGTTGGGTGAGTTGCTTAACCCCGGATATCAGCAAACTGCCACAATTTGTCATGATGCGCTGCCGCACATTGGGGCTAAAACCTGATCAAGAAGCAGTGCAGATGCTGGCGCAATGGCATGAAGGCAATCTGTTCGCACTATCTCAAAGCTTAGAAAAACTCGCGCTACTCTATCCAGATGGCTTACTGACGCTGATCCGCTTAGAAGAGTCATTAAGCCGACATAACCACTTCACCGTCTTTCACTGGGTCGATGCGCTGCTCGAAGGGCAAGCGAATCGGTCACAACGTATTTTACGCCAGCTCATTACCGAAGGCACTGAGCCTGTGATTCTGATACGTAGCCTACAAAAAGAGCTGCTGCTGCTGCTGCAAATGCATCAAGATTTAACCCAGATGCCGATTGGCTCAATCTTTGATAAGTACCGAATTTGGCAATCCAAGCGACCTTGGTACGCGGCAAGCTTAAAAAGACTATCGAGAGATAAACTCAAACAGCTGATTGCATTACTCACCCAAGCCGAAAGAGTAACTAAAACTCAGTATGAAACCTCAACTTGGCCAATATTGCAGCAAATCAGTGTTGAATTTTGCTTGCCACAGTCCGTTGTATCAAAGTTGGCTTGAAGGCGTGTTATACTCCGCGCCATTTTGTCAGTAACCAGACCAATTTTTAAAGGAGATGACGCTTGCAACACCACGAATTGAAAGACTTTCTTGCCGATAAAGCCGACGATATGAAAGCCATTGATATCAAAACCTTAGATGTTAAGGGAAAATCTAGCATCACCGATTACATGATCATTTGCACAGGCACATCAAAACGACATGTAGCCTCGATTGCCGAACATGTCGCCACTGAAGTCAAAAAAGTGGGCATGGAACCACTGGGTATGGATGGCGAAAGTGAAGGTGAATGGGTCGTGCTAGACATGGGCAGCAGCATGTTGCATGTTATGCAAGAAGAGCATCGTGATCTGTACCAGCTTGAAAAACTTTGGAGTTAAGTTTTGAAAATTCAGTTGATTGCCGTTGGTACCAAAATGCCGAAATGGGTAGAAGAAGGCTTTCAAGAGTACCGCCGACGTTTTCCACACGATATGCCGCTTGAATTAGTGGAGATACAAGCGGGCAAACGTGGCAAAAATGCGGATATTGCAAGAATTTTGCAAAAAGAAGGCGAAGCTATGCTCGCGGCCGTGCCAAAAAGCAATCGAATTGTTACTCTCGATATTCCAGGTAAGCGTTGGGATACCGAACAACTGGCGGAACAACTTGAAAGTTGGAAGCTCGATGCCCGTGATGTATCAATTTTAATTGGTGGCCCTGAAGGGCTTTCTCCTGCATGCAAAGCCGCCGCAGAGCAGAGCTGGTCGCTTTCGCCGTTGACACTTCCTCACCCTTTGGTTCGAGTGGTCATGGCAGAGAGTTTGTACCGCGCTTGGAGTATTACGGCTAATCACCCTTATCACCGAGAATAACTATTCATGTTACGTAAGCGTAGCCAAATTCGTGACTACCAATCAGAAGCTCGGCTGTTTCGCAACCGAGCAATTGTCTCTTTTATTGCGATCATCATGCTGGTGGGCGTTCTGCTTACCAATTTGTACCATATTCAAATTAACCAATATCAAGATTACAAAACGCGATCCAACGATAACCGAATCAAAATCGTCCCGATTGCGCCTAATCGAGGGTTAATTTATGACCGCAATGGTGTGCTACTAGCGGAAAACCGCCCAGTATTCAACTTAGAGATCACACCTGAGCAAGTGCGCGATATGGATGATACGATCACGCGCTTACAGCAATACCTGACCATCTCACCAGAAAAAATTGCCACCTTTGAAAAAGAGCGTCGTCAGACACGCCGGTTTAATTCAGTGCCGCTTTTGACACAGTTAACACCGGAAGAAGTGGCTATTTTTTCGGTCAATCAGCACAAGTTTCCCGGTGTATCAGTAAGCGCAAGCTTAAAGCGCTACTACCCCTATGGTGAAGTTCTCACTCATGTTATCGGTTATGTATCCAGAATCAATGACCGAGATATGGAACGTCTAGAACGCGAAGAGCGCTCAGCCAATTACCAAGCCACTCGTGATATTGGCAAACTGGGGATTGAACGCTTTTATGAGGATGTGCTGCACGGCACGGCTGGCTACCAAGAAGTTGAGGTCAATAGCCGAGGACGCATCATTCGCACCTTAAAATACGTCCCTCCCGTGGCAGGGAAAGACATTGTATTAAGCTTGGACATTGATCTGCAGCTTTATGTGCACAAGTTGTTGGATGGCCGTCGAGGTTCAATTGTGGTGCTCGATCCAAAAGATAACGGTGTCCTTACCATGGCATCAAGTCCAAGCTACGATCCAAACCCATTCGTACATGGTATTTCTAGCGCCGCCTACAACGAACTTCTCAATGACCCAGACCGCCCGTTAGTCAATCGAGCGACACTTGGTATTTACCCTCCCGGCTCAACGATTAAACCTTTTATTGCCGTCGCTGCACTTCAAGAAGGGGTTATAACCCCAACAACAACACGTAATGATCCTGGTTATTGGGTGATACCAAACTCCAAAACGCGGCCCTTCCGAGACTGGTTGCGCTGGGGGCATGGTCGAGTGGACATTAATAAGGCGCTCGAAGAGTCTGTCGATACTTTCTTTTACCAAATCGCCTACGACTTGGGTATTGATCGTCTCTCTAGTTGGATGATGAAATTTGGCTTTGGTGACTATACAGGTTTAGACATTTATGAAGAAGGCAAAGCGAACATGCCAACGCGTGAATGGAAAATGGCACGTCACCGAACCCCTTGGTATCAAGGTGATACGATTCCGGTCGGCATTGGCCAAGGGTATTGGACATCAACACCGATGCAAATTGCCAAAGCGACTTCCGTGCTGGTTAATCACGGCAAAGTGATTGCGCCGCATTTATTGCGTTCGACGCTCAAAAATGGTGAAGAGTTTAGCAGGCAAGAGCTTTCAGAATTAGAAACTTCGCCACCGATCGAAGGGGTGCCGAAACGCTATTGGGACATCGCAATCAATGGCATGCGTCTTGTAAACCACGGCAAAAAAGGAACCGCACGGCGTTCATTTACCAATATGAAATATGTCAGCGCTGGAAAATCTGGAACTGCGCAAGTGTTTGGCTTGGCAGAAAACCAAGTGTATAAGGCCGATGAATTAGCCGAACACCTCCGTGACCATGCCCTATTCACAGGCTTTGCACCTGTAGATGACCCGCAGCTTATTGTCACTCTGGTACTCGAAAACGCAGGGGGAGGTTCTGGCAATGGTGGACCCGTTGTTAGGAAAATATTTGACCGCGCCATTCTAGGTAAAGAGGCTGAAAAATAATGGAACTGGATCCTTCAACAGGACAAAATCGAGCGCTTTTTGAGCGCTTGCACATCGACTTGCCATTACTGCTGGGTATTTTGTTATTGATGGGGTTTGGGCTGGTCGTGATGTACAGCGCCAGCGGTCAGAGCTTAACTATGATGGATCGCCAAGCTATGCGTATGGTACTGGCTCTCGGTGTGATGATCTTTCTTGCTCAAATTTCCCCAAGAACTTATGAGTCTCTTGCACCCTTTATGTTTTTCTGTGGCGTACTGCTGTTGCTCGGCGTGCTGTTTTTTGGCGAATCGTCCAAGGGAGCTCAGCGCTGGTTAAATTTAGGCTTTGTTCGTTTTCAGCCCTCAGAATTGCTTAAACTCGCAGTGCCTCTCATGGTCGCTCGCTACATAGGGAAACGTTCTCTTCCACCCACCTTTAAAACCCTAGTCGTTTCGCTGTTAATGGTGTTTATCCCTACCGTGCTAATCGCGAAGCAGCCCGATCTTGGTACTTCAATATTGATTGCAGCCTCCGGCATTTTTGTCATTTTCTTATCTGGAATAAGCTGGCGAATCATTTTTTCTGCCGCCGTGGCTTTGGGTGGCTTCATACCTGTGCTTTGGTTCTTTCTGATGCGTGAATATCAAAAAACCCGAGTCAGAACACTTTTCAATCCGGAATCCGATCCTCTCGGTGCAGGTTATCATATCATTCAGAGTAAAATAGCCATTGGGTCTGGTGGGTTGTCAGGAAAAGGATGGCTACACGGCACACAGTCGCAACTTGAATTCTTACCTGAGCGGCACACCGACTTCATTTTTGCCGTCATTGCTGAAGAGTGGGGCATGATTGGCATCTTGTGTTTACTCGCTATTTATCTTTTTATCATCGGACGTGGTCTATACCTCGCGAGCAACGCACAAACGGCTTTCGGCCGAATGATGGCTGGAAGTATTGTACTCAGCTTCTTTGTTTACGTTTTTGTAAATATAGGTATGGTCAGTGGTATTTTACCTGTGGTTGGTGTTCCCTTGGCTCTCATCAGCTATGGTGGCACATCCATGGTCACTCTCATGGCTGGCTTTGGCATACTGATGTCTATCCACACTCACCGAAAAGCATTTTCTAAGGCAACCTAAGCATGAGAAACTCCCTATTTATCTTTATATTAACGAGTCTATTTCTCATCGGTTGTAGCTCTTCAAGCCGCTATTCAATAACAGACGACGTGGCCCCTAACACGCCACTCTCGGTTGAGCATATTGAAGATGCACATCCGCAATATGAACCCTATAGTTTGGGCGGCAACAAGAATTACACTTTGAGAGGCATAAACTACACCATTGTCAAAGAGGCCAAAGGATTTACAGAGAAAGGCCAAGCCTCGTGGTATGGAAAAAAGTTTCATGGACATCTGACATCCAACGGTGAAATCTACGACATGTATTCGATGACGGCCGCCCATAAAACGTTGCCGTTACCCAGCTACGTTAAAGTAACGAATTTAGATAACAAAAAAACTGCGATCGTTCGGGTAAACGATCGCGGTCCCTTTCATGAGGGACGAATTATTGATTTAAGTTACGCTGCCGCTTACAAATTGGGTGTAGTTCAAACCGGGACTGCGAATGTGGCTATCGAAGTCATCACCATCGATAAACCCATCACGACGTCACCACAGAAAAAGAAGGTTCAATATCTCATCCAAGTTGCCTCTGCAAAATCAGAGCAAAGAATACGAACTTTATCCGAACAATTGAGTCAAACATTGACGGTTGAAAGCTTTGTAGACAGTGTGAATGGCAGTCATCGCGTATTTTTAGGGCCATTTAATGACGATGCCCTGACTCAACAAACGCTAGAAAAAGTTAAATTACTCGGTTACGAGACCGCCTTCATCAAAGCGCAACCCGTCACTCAGTGACTTATCAAATCCAGTGATCTTGATTCAAGCTCTGGTTTGATAGGTCGTTTCTGTTAAGATATGGACAGTTAATAAGATAATTTGCATTCCTCATGAAAAAACACACATTCTTAAAACCGATTCTAGCGTCTTCTATTGCGCTTTCTGCAACCTTTACTAGCTCAGTATTTTCTGCGCCTATCGTGATACCTGATGCTCCTCAGATTGCCGCTAAAGGCTATGTATTGATGGACTACCATTCAGGTAAAGTGCTGGCAGAAAAAGAGATGAATACCAAACTTTCACCTGCAAGTTTGACGAAAATGATGACCAGCTACGTGATTGGCCAAGAACTGAAACGTGGCAATATCTCTCCGCAAGATAAAGTGGTGGTCAGTAAAAATGCGTGGGCGAAGAATTATCCTGACTCTTCAAAAATGTTCATTGAAGTCGGCACTACAGTTACCGTAGAAGAACTCAATAAAGGTATCATCATTCAGTCTGGTAATGACGCTTGCGTGGCGATGGCTGAACATATTGCTGGCTCAGAAGACGCTTTTGTTGACCTAATGAATGCGTGGGCAAGTTCACTAAAAATGAGCAATACGCACTTTGCTAACGTACACGGTCTAGATAACCCAAATCTCTATTCAACTCCATATGATATGGCGCTACTAGGCCAAGCATTGATTCGTGATGTACCAAACGAGTACCGTATTTATTCAGAGCAGAAATATACCTATAACGGGATTACCCAGTACAACCGAAATGGTTTACTGTGGGATAAAAGCATGAACGTAGATGGTATTAAAACCGGTCATACGAGTAATGCTGGGTACAGTTTAGTTAGCTCTGCAACGGAAGGGAAAATGCGCCTCGTTGCTGTGGTTATGGGTACCAAAGATGAAAATGCTCGTAAATCAGAAAGCAAAAAACTTCTGAGCTATGGCTTTAGATTCTTCGAAACCGTTGCGCCACACAAAGCAGGTGAAACATTCGTCGAAGAAAAAATCTGGATGGGTGACAAAGATAAAGTGGCGCTTGGTGTCAATGAAGATACTTACGTTACACTCCCTCGCGGTCAAGCGAAAGATCTCAGCGCAAGCTTTGTTCTTGAAAAAGAACTCAGAGCACCAATAAGCAAAGGTGATGTGGTCGGTAAGCTTTACTACCAGCTTGATGGCAAAGACGTGGCTGAATACCCTCTTTTGGCATTAGAAAATGTTGATGAAGGCAGCATATTTAGCCGTCTTTGGGACTACATTATATTACTTTTCAAAGGGTTATTCTGATATCCCTTATAGAAGATAAAACAAAGCCGCCTTACCGCGGCTTTGTGATTATTGAGTTCCATCAACATTCGCTGTAGTATTCGCCACCGCTAATCGAATTATCAACGGGAGTTTCCATTATGCTGACTATCAACTCTGATGCAAAACTCAAAGACTTACTCGAGTTTCCTTGTTCATTTACCTACAAGGTGATGGGCCACGCAAAGCCCGAACTTCCAGAGAAGGTTCTTGAAGTTATCCAACGTCACGCTCCAGGTGATTACAGCCCACGAGTTAAACCCAGTGCAAAAGGGACTTACCACTCCTTATCGATTAACATTACCGCCACCTCTATCGAACAAGTTGAAATACTGTACAAAGAGCTAGGCGAGATCGATATCGTACGTATGGTTCTGTAGCCCAAAAACCGTGATTGAGATGCCTAGCCTCTCATTTTTTGATTTATTCAATTTTTTTTGAAAGCAGCTTAGGCTGCTTTTTAATATAAATCATATAGATAGCATATACCCCATCACACTAAGGACAAATTTATCGTCCTCATTAGTAGTCCATTCGCTGGAAGAAGTTTATAATCCAAAAACTTTATTTATACGGTAGATGAGTCACGCTGATGTTAAATTCGCTTGTTGTAAAACGTCTGGGTCGCCAAGAATACCTTCCTGTATGGGAAGCTATGCATGAATTTACCGATACAAGAACCGAAAGCACACCGGATCAGATTTGGCTTGTCGAACATCAACCAGTTTTTACCCAAGGCCAAGCAGGTAAAGCTGAGCATCTTCTCAATACTGGCGATATTCCAGTGGTACAAAGTGACCGAGGCGGCCAAGTTACCTACCATGGTCCAGGCCAACTGGTGGCTTATTTCTTGATCGATTTGCGCCGCAAAAAATTAGGTGTAAGAGAGTTAGTGACCAAAATTGAACAGATCGTGATCAATACCTTGCAAGCATACCGTATTGACTCAGCCGCAAGACCAGATGCCCCTGGTGTCTATGTCAAAGGGAAAAAAATCTGCTCTCTTGGGTTACGGATCCGTAAGGGTTGTTCATTTCATGGTTTAGCGCTAAACGTCAACATGGATCTCTCCCCTTTCCTTCGCATTAACCCTTGTGGCTATCAGGGTTTAGAAATGGCCCAAGTCAGTGAACTGGGCGGCCCGACAGAACTACAAACCGTAGAAAAACAACTTATAATAGAACTCGTTAACATATTGGCTTACGAGCAAGTAGAATTCAGCACAGAAGCACCTCTTCAAAGGTAAAAAGCATGAGCAAACCGATCCAAATGGAAAAAGGCGTTAAATACCGCGACGCTGATAAGATGGCATTAATTCCTGTAAAAAATATGCCAGCCGCCGAACAAAAAGAAGTTTTGCGTAAGCCCGAGTGGATGAAAATTAAGCTGCCAAGTGATAGCCAACGCATCCAAGAGATCAAATCGGCAATGCGTAAAAATAATCTCCATTCGGTGTGTGAAGAAGCGTCTTGCCCTAACCTAGCAGAATGCTTTAACCACGGAACCGCCACCTTTATGATTTTAGGCGCCATCTGTACAAGACGGTGCCCATTTTGTGACGTTGCTCATGGACGGCCAAATGCCCCAGAGACAAACGAACCACAAAAACTGGCGCAAACCATTAAGGATATGAAGTTGAAATACGTGGTTATCACCTCAGTTGACCGTGATGACCTACGTGATGGTGGTGCCCAACATTTTGCCGACTGTAACCGTGAAATTCGAGCATTAAACCCAGAGATCCGTATCGAAACGTTAGTACCGGATTTTCGTGGCCGAATGGATATCGCCCTTGAACTACTCAAAGATAACCCACCGGATGTGTTTAACCACAACTTAGAAACCGCACCACGTCTATATCGTAAGGCGCGTCCTGGGGCAAACTATAAATGGTCACTGGAACTGTTGAAGAAATTCAAGCAACAACATCCAAGTATCCCTACCAAATCAGGCATCATGATGGGGCTTGGTGAAACAAAAGAAGAGATAGTGGAAGTATTGAAAGATCTTCGAGCTCACGACGTCACAATGCTTACTCTTGGTCAATATTTAGCACCGAGTCGCCATCACCTGCCAGTTGAACGCTACGTTCCACCGTCTGAATTTGACGAACTTAAAGAGATCGCACTAGAGCTTGGATTTACTCACGCCGCCTGTGGCCCGTTCGTACGTTCCTCCTATCATGCGGATATGCAAGCCAAAGGGCTAGAAGTGAAATAACCACACAGCACAAGTTCAATCAAGCCGATGTTCACTCATCGGTTTTTGAGACTCTGCTCGGTTAATGATTGAAGCTTGAATATTGATTCTATGTTCTATAGGCTAACGACATAGAAAATAGATAACAAAGCTAGGGATTTATTAATATGAAAACGATCAGTACATTAGCACTTGTTACAGCCACTTTAATGGCCGGTTGTGCGTCTAATACTCAGCAAGATAACTATCGTGAAGCCTCCTTTGAGCTTTGTAATACTGAAGTCAACATTTACTCTGTGAGTGATGATGGCCGCGTTCGTATTGTCTGCGCTGACGGCTCTAAGTTTGCCTTAAATAGCGAAAAGACACTTGATACTATGCGCAATATTAATATTGAGTATTGTGATGGTGAAGGTTTAGGCAAATTTAACGAGAGCACTAAATATTACTCTTTTCAATGTAAGTCAGGCACATTGCTCAGCATTGCAAAATAGTTCTGCAGAGCACATTCAACAGCGAGAGGCCACTCTTCTTATTGGTGCTCAATAAAATAAATAATGACCAAATAAAAAAGCTCCTGAATATTAGGAGCTTTTATTTTATTGTGCGTAAAACTACGCGTATACAGGCAAACGCTTACAAATTTCTAACACTTTTGCCTTCGTTGCTTGAATCACAGATTCATCACCCATGTTGTCCAAAATATCACACATCCATCCAGCTAGTGCTTTCGCATCAGCTTCAGTAAAACCACGGCGAGTAATTGATGGAGAACCCACGCGGATGCCAGAGGTGACAAATGGGCTACGCGGATCGTTCGGTACAGAGTTTTTGTTCACTGTAATGTTAGCCGCACCCAATGCCGCATCAGCATCTTTACCTGTAATATTTTTATCGATCAAATCGACAAGGAACAGATGATTTTCTGTGGAACCTGAAACAATGTTGTAACCACGAGCCAAAAACTCGGCCACCATCGCTTTCGCATTGGCGACTACGCGTTTTTGATACTCTTTGAACTCTGGTTCTAGAGCTTCTTTGAACGCGACCGCTTTACCTGCGATAACGTGCATTAAAGGACCACCTTGACCACCAGGGAATACGGCTGAGTTAAGCTTCTTATATAAGTCTTCACCTGCATTCGAAAGAATAAGGCCACCACGAGGACCTGCCAATGTTTTGTGGGTAGTGGTCGTCACTACGTGGGCATGAGGAACAGGGTTAGGGTAAACACCCGCCGCAATCAAACCAGCTACATGCGCCATATCAACAAACAAGTAAGCGCCCACTTTATCAGCAATTTCACGCATTCTTTTCCAGTCGCAAACTTGTGAATAAGCAGAGAAGCCACCGATGATCATTTTTGGCTGATGCTCAACCGCTAATGCTTCCATCTCTTCGTAGTTAATTTGACCTTTTGCATCAATGCCATAAGGAATGATGTTGTACAGCTTACCGGAAAAGTTGACAGGAGAACCGTGAGTCAAATGACCACCGTGTGCCAAGCTCATTCCTAATACGGTATCACCTGCGTTAAGCAACGCCATATAAACCGCGTTGTTTGCTTGTGAGCCAGAATGCGGCTGCACGTTCGCATAGTCTGCGCCAAACAGTTCACACGCACGTTCAATCGCCAGTGTTTCTACTTTATCGACAAACTCACAACCACCGTAATAGCGTTTACCTGGGTAACCTTCAGCGTATTTATTGGTGAGCTGTGAACCTTGCGCTTCCATTACACGTGGACTTGTGTAGTTTTCCGAAGCGATAAGTTCAATGTGTTCTTCCTGACGAAGAGTCTCTTCTTGAATAGCTGCGAACAGGTCCGCATCGTAATCTGCGATGTTCATATCACGCTTAAGCATCTGTATCTCCTGACTCAGATTTTACTGAAAGTTTCAAAAAAACCACACAACGACCAAAAGCAAACGTTTTCGTCACCGTAATATGGCGCACATTCTACATAATTTGATCTGGGTCATAAAGAACAAATTACAGAAATTATCATGCAGTTTTTTCATAATGGATAGTGAGGTAACTCATGCTAAACAGTAAGTTGGATAATGATGAGTTAGTATGTCAACCATTCTGCTTTACACCTTGTAAAGCTGCAATTACATAGGTTTACCTCAATTTTCACTCTCTATCTACCGAAAATATTACTTTTTCTTTACTATGCTCGCCATTCTTAGCTATTAAAATTATTTATCGATGCGAACACACACACGTAAAGAAGATTGGGTTGCCATTTTAACGGGAACCTTTTTGGTCGCACAAGGCGTCTTCTTTCTCCAGTCCGCTCATTTACTGACAGGTGGAACCGCTGGTTTAGCACTGCTGATCAGCCAGTTAGTCCCAGCCTCATTTGGTAGCATTTATTTTTTGGCTAACACCCCTTTTTACATTTTGGCTTGGAAACGATTCGGTCATCGCTTTGCCATCAACAGCGCGCTATCCGGCGCATTAGTCTCTATTTTTGCAGACCATCTTTATTTGGTAATTTCTTTGGAAATGGTCAATGAAATTTACTGCGCCATTGCCGGGGGATTATTAATGGGTCTTGGCATGTTAATTCTCTTTCGTCACCGTTCCAGCTTGGGTGGCTTTAATGTCTTGTGTTTGTTTATTCAAGATAAATTTGGGATCCCTGTTGGCAAAAGTCAGTTGGTTATAGATTGCTCAATTTTAGCTGCTTCTGCCTTTTTTGTTTCGTTTTCCATTGCCACACTGTCTGTGCTCGGGGCTGTCTCACTTAACCTTGTGTTAGCAATGAATCATAAACCCACACGATATAGCGTGACTTACCCTTAAGCTGTCGCAATACCCATAAGATTAAGAAGAGATAAAAATACAACCAAATTTAGCCTTAATTCTTACACCGTAAATGCCCCCCATTATTTTTATTTAAACATTAGCTAGCTCTTATGTAACGGTCGTCTAACAAGGTGACCACATTAAGTTAATGCAGTAATAGCAAGTGATTACATCACCTTATCCGACTCTCCGTACTCTATCTCAAATTGAAAAACCCAAAATACAGTCACCCATTCCATATATCACACATCGCGTCTTATTTTTGATGCACCTGATCAGTTGAAGTCGTCGGAGCTTAATATGAGAATGCACTGCTAAAAAATAATTATTATTCGTTACCTTAATAATTGAGCGGTTAGGAGCTTCTACAATGGGTGAAAGAGGAAGGATCCGTATTTCTAACTATCAAGGTAAATTTTTCTACCGCCTGATAGATTGCTTAGTAATACTGATCACAATGTATATTACACTAAAGTTTCACTCACATATCGTTACGATGTCTTATATATCTGTGGGACTTTTAGGGGTTATTTTTTATTCATTTATTGCTGAAAGCCTTGATATATACAGCGGTTGGCGAACCACAAAACTTAGAGTTTTAACTCTACACACTGCTTTTTGTTGGGCTTCAACTGTTGGCTGCTTAACTTTAGTTGGTTATTTCACAAAAACTGGAAGCGATTTCTCACGTTTAATTTTAGGTTTTTGGTTTGTCGGATCATTTATTTTATTACTGCTTTGGCGCTTCGTCGCATTTACAGTCATTTACTATCTACATAAAAAAGGTTATCACACCACTAAAGCTGTCATTATCGGCATGACACCGCAGGGCCTAGAACTATCGAAGAATCTCATCAATAACCCTGAGTTAGGTATTAAACTGACTGGCTTTTACGATGATAGGGGTGATGAACGTATCGCAAGCCATATTCCAGTGCTCGGTAAAGTTAATGATGCATTAACACTTGCCAAAAACGGTGAAGTAAAAAGTGTGTACATAGCACTACCAATGCAAGCCCAGCATCGAATCAGCAAGATTCTAGATGCCTTTTCGGATAGCACAGTGAATACCTATATTGTGCCAGACTTTTTCACCTTCAATTTACTGCATTCGCGTTGGTATACCATCGGCGATGTTAATGCTTTTAGTATTTTTGACACACCGTTCAATGGGTTAGGTACGTGGCTAAAACGTTTTGAAGATTTAGTCTTAAGTAGTCTTATCTTGATTTTAATCAGTCCTGTCCTTATTGCAGTTGCAGTAGGCGTGAAACTCAGCTCACCCGGCCCTATTATTTTCAAACAGATGCGTTATGGGCTGGATGGAAAGTCTATCAAAGTATGGAAATTCAGAAGCATGCGTGCCATGGACAATGGGAACAAAGTGACACAAGCCATAAAAAATGATCCCCGAGTGACTCCTTTTGGTGCGTTTATTCGGAAGACGTCACTAGATGAGCTACCACAGTTTATTAATGTGCTTCAAGGTCGAATGTCTATTGTCGGCCCTCGCCCTCATGCCGTAGCGCACAACGAAGAGTATCGAACGATCGTTAACCGCTACATGCTGAGACATAAAGTAAAACCAGGAATTACTGGCTGGGCACAAATTAATGGCTGGCGTGGTGAAACCGATACGCTAGATAAAATGGAAAAACGTGTCCAATTTGATTTGGACTATATACACAGATGGTCGTTGTGGTTCGACATCAAAATCGTATTTCTCACCGTATTTAAAGGATTTGTAGGCAAGAATGCTTACTAGAATGGATAAAGCATACTCATATGAAAACAACTAATTTAAATAGAATCGCGTCCTTGGGTTTGGCTTTTTTTGCGTTATCAGCCGTACAAGCAAAACCGCAACCTAACCCAATCATGACTGAGTCAGGGATTGCTATTGTACCGTTTTTAAACTTATCAACGGGTTATAACGACAACTTAGCAAAAGCGTCACAAGATCTCGAACATTCCCAATATTCAGTGTTCGAACCAGGTATCGGTTTAGCAATAGAGCCGACAAGTGGCCAGAAACATCGCGTAGGTTATCGACTACAAAGAGGCGATTTTTTCAGCTCTAGCAAAGATAACTACACTGACCATTTCTTTGATTTAACCAGTGACTGGGAGCTCAATTCCAAGCATCGAGTTGACTTCAGCTATGCTCTTGCATTAACTCATGAACAGCGTGGTGATAACGATACGACACTCAATTTGTCGTACAACGAATACAACACCAATAACGTCAACCTCGGTTACGGTTTTGGTGGTGAAGACGCCAAAGGTCGAATAGAAACCAACCTTGGTTGGGGCAATTTGGACTATAAAAACAACCAAAATATTACTCAATACCAAAATTGGGATGAATTACGATTCAACAGCTCTCTATACTACAAAGCGCTGCCAAAAACATCGTTGGTTTTCCAAATTATCGTTAATGACAGGCATTATAGTGATATAGCCCCAGGCTCAACTCTCAAAGACAGCACACATTATATGGGATATGTTGGTACCTCGTGGGACGCAACAGGGAAACTGCAGGGAAATGCCAAGGTCGGTATGCAACATAAAGATTTTGAATCCTCTTCTAGGGAAGATTTCGACTCTTTTTCATGGGATATTGATGTCACTTATCTCATCCGCACATACTCTGCAGTGCAGTTGAAAACAAATCGTAAATCAACCGATACTGACGGTACAGGTGATTCAATCGATACCAAAGTGTATAACGCAAATTGGACACACAATTGGAGTGACATCATCTCTTCTAACGTCGATTATTCTCTATTAAGCGAGAATTACACCAGCACTGCTCGCGACGATGACACCAGTAAGGTAACACTTTCATTAAGCTACGATTTTCGTCGTTGGCTAACATTCAAAGTCGGCTACCAACTTGAATCGAGAGATTCCAGCATCAATTCGTTAAGCTACGATCAAAATGTTTATTACTTTGCTATTGAAGGTGTGATGTAACTTACGATGAAGTACTTCTTAGTCATTCTATTGAGTTGTCTTTCCTGGTCAACATTGGCCAATGAGAGTTTTTATAAGTTAGGCGTTGGGGATCAAATTCGGATTCAAGTTTATGATGAACCAGAGTTATCTATTGAAACGCGTGTGGGTGACAGTGGTAACATTGATTACCCTTTTTTGGGACGAATTAAACTGAAAGGAAAAACGATTGAGGAAGTAAAAACTGTTATCCACAATGGTTTAATCGATGGGTATCTGGTTAACCCCAATGTTTTTGTCAGCATAGTCGAATATCGTCCCTATTTTATCAACGGACAAGTGAAAATATCCGGGAGTTACCCGTATCATCCGGGGTTAACCGTAAACAAAGCCATTACGATTGCGGGTGGATTCACTGAGCGAGCGTCTAAAACTAAGATCTATATATCATCAAGTGATGCTCCTGAGGCC